>JANOMH010000791.1:0-3986 GCA_031420215.1 Rhodobacterales bacterium
ATGTCATCGCGATATTCATCGCCACACCGCCCGGCAATCGGGTGATCCGGCCGGGCACATCGGCCCCCATTCGCATTTGTGCAGGCGTGCGGCCAATCACGTCCCACATGACCGCGCCGATGCAGATGATGTCAGGTCTAGTCATGCCCTGCGTCATGGCGCGGGCGGGTTTCAAGGTCAATCAGGAATGGCAAATGTCATCGAGGCCCACAGCGTTTCCCAGACCGCATCAAACTCGGTCGCAAGGGCGGCACTGGGTTCGCGCAGCACTACGGCATTGACCAGATAGGAGTGGCCGGGCAAAACGGCGACGGTGGCGATCCCGTCAGCGTCGGTCTGGTACAGCACGGGGGTTTCGGCAGTTTCCAGTGGTTTTTCAAACACTTCAATCTGGGTATTGGCCCGGACCGCATCACCATAGAAAAGTTGCAGGCGCATTCCGTTCGACAGATCGTCTGTATAGGGATTGTCCAGCGCCACAAATTCAGTCTCTAGCCCGACCCGCTGGTCAGCCCCGGCGCTGGTGCCCACCCCGATCAGGGTTTTGACAAAGCGGCTGTAAACTTCCTTGAAATCGGCCAGCGGCAGGCCGCGCGCTGTGTGGGCCTCTTGATAGCCGACAAAGCCCTTGTGCCCAGCAAAGCGGGCGAACTTTTCCCAATCCTCATAGGTTACGGTGGCGTTGGTCGACTGATAGGCCACGATATTCAACCCTTCGCCTAAGGATGGGGCTTGCAGGGCAGGGTTATTGCCAACGCGGGCCTCGACCGGAGCAGACAGGTCCCCCAACGTAACATCAAACCGGACAAATCGCTGCGGAAAATAGGATATGACCACACCGTCAAAGTTCTGACCGTTGACAATCGTGGCCTCAAGGCTACCGTTCGCCGCAACCTGATAGGCCGTTGGTTCCAACCAGAATTCATGGGCAGAAACGGGGGCGGAAACGAGCGCTGCGGACAGCAGGGCCAGAAACATAAGGGCAGGGCGCATGAACATATCCTTGATGGGTGCAACCAAGGTTGCCTTTGCGCTGGCCTTGTCAAGCCTGCTGATGTGGACCCGGCCAGCCACCGCGCACGAAGTATTTCCGGCCATTGCTGACATGACCCAGACCGATGGCGTGCTGACCTTTGATGTCGAGGCCAATCTTGAAGCGTTTGTAGCAGGTGTCAATCTGGATGGCCTGCTGAATACCAATTCCTCACCTCAAGCCGCTGCCTATGACGCCCTGCGCGCCATGGACCCCGCCGCATTCGAGGCCGCATTTCGCGCCTACTGGCCGGAAATGGCAGGCAAGATCGTGGTCCAGACAGATCAGGGTCTGGTCATGCCCGAACTGGTCAGCGTCCAGATCCCCGATGTGGGCGATATCGAAGTGATCCGGCCTTCGATGCTGCATTTCACTGCGACATTGCCTGCCGGGGCCAGCACGGTGCAGGTCGGCTGGGACGCGGCCTTTGGCACGCTGGTGATTCGGCAAATGGAGGTCGAGAACCCTTATGACGGCTACCTTGAGGCCGGCGCGTTAAGCGACCCGATTGCCCTCTCTGGCGGGGGTCAATTGGGCGGCTGGGCGACGTTTCTGACCTATATCCCAACCGGGTTCGACCATATCGTGCCCAAGGGGCTGGATCATATCCTGTTCGTGCTGGGGCTGTTTTTCCTGTCAACGCAATGGCGGCCCTTGCTGGCGCAGATCACGGCATTCACGGCCGCGCATACGATCACGCTGGCGCTTGCGGCACTGGGTTATGTGTCTATCCCCGGCAGCATCGTCGAGCCGCTGATTGCGGCCTCTATCGTCTTTGTGGCGGTGGAAAACATCCTGACAAACGGGCTTAGCCGCTGGCGACCCTTTGTGGTATTCGGGTTCGGGCTGTTGCACGGGCTGGGCTTTGCCTCTGTGCTGACCCAGTTCGGCCTGCCCGAGGCGAATTTTGTTCCTGCGCTGTTGGGGTTCAATGTGGGTGTGGAACTGGGGCAGCTGGCGGTCATAGCCACCGCCTTTGCGCTGGTGGGCTACTGGTTCGGAGGCAAAGAGTGGTATCGGCGGATCATCTCGATCCCGGCCTCAGTTTTTATCGCCATTGTCGGGGCCTATTGGTTAATCCAGCGGACACTGCTTTAACGCAGCGTTGACCCAAATCCGCGGACGCGGTATTATTCAGACATCACATTTAACATCTATCCATTCTCTCACCTCAAAGGTGCCCAAGATGCATAGCAAATCCAGTGCGTTACTTGACGATATTGATGGCCAGTTGTTGCTGACCGACGGCGGTCTGGAAACGGTGATGGTGTTTCTGGAGGGACTCGACCTTCCGCAATTCGCGTCTTTCACCCTGCTGGACAGCCCAAAAGGGCGTGCCGCATTGACCCGCTACTACACTGATTTTCTGAACGAAGCAGCGGCACAACAGGCCGGATTTCTCCTTGATACCGCGACATGGCGGGCGAGTGCGGGCTGGGGCGAGGTGATGGGTCTGGATGCGGCGCGCATCGACGCCTATAATCGTGCGGCGGTCGACGTTGTCAAAGATCTGCGCGCCAAACACAGGTCCGACGGCCAGCGCATCCTGATCAACGGGATCATCGGGCCGCATGGCGATGCCTATGCCCCCGAGTCCATACTTTCCGCCACAGCGGCTCAGGATTATCACGGTCGTCAGGTCGAAGTTCTGGCGGCATCCGGGGTTGATCTGGTCAGCGCCATGACAATCTCTTCGACCGGCGAGGCCATCGGCATAACCAAGGCAGCACTGGCCTGTGATCAGCCGGTAGCGGTTTCTTTTACGGTCGAAACTGACGGACATCTGATTTCGGGCATGAGTCTGGAACAGGCGATCCAGATGACCGATGACGCCACGGATGGCGCACCGCTCTGGTATGGCATCAACTGTGCCCATCCGGATCATTTCCGGCATGTCCTGACCGGCGACTGGGTTCGCCGGATCGGCAGTTTGCGCGCCAATGCGTCGCGGCGCAGCCATGCCGAACTGGACGAATCCACCGAACTGGACGATGGCGACGTCGCCGAACTTGCCAGCGATTACCACCAGCTTTTGCATCTTCTGCCGGAACTGCGGGTTGTCGGCGGATGTTGTGGCACCGATTTGCGTCATGTCAGCGCGATTGGGCAAAGCTGCCTGCATCACTACCACTGAACCCAAAGGGCAGGGCAGTTGGCATGCCTTAGCCCCCTTGCGTCCCGGTTCCACCTCTTCTATATGCCCCTCACTTCGCAGACGAAGGCGGGCTTTGGGACAGACATCCCCCAAGGTCCACCGGTTGCGGCATCCGCCGTGATACCTTCGTCGTGGCATAAACCGGATAGGATACGGACACATGGCTCTTCCCGAGTTCACCATGCGTCAGCTTTTGGAAGCTGGCGTTCACTTCGGCCACCAGACCGCGCGCTGGAACCCACGGATGGAGCATTTCATCTATGGCTCGCGCAACGGCATCCACATTCTTGACCTGACCCAAACCGTGCCCTTGCTGGACGCGGCGCTGACCGTGATCCGCGATACTGTCGCCAAAGGCGGGCGGATCCTGTTTGTCGGGACCAAGCGGCAGGCGCAAAAAGGCATTGCGGACGCGGCTGAAAAATCGGCGCAATTCTACATGAACCACCGCTGGCTCGGCGGCACGCTGACCAACTGGCAAACCGTGTCGCAGTCGATCAACCGGCTCAAGCAGATTGACGAAGCCGCGGCGCGTGGTTTCGACGGCATGACCAAAAAAGAGCGGCTGGGCATGGAGCGTGAGCAGACCAAACTTCAAGCCTCCCTCGGTGGCATCCGCGAGATGGGCGGCGTGCCTGACCTGCTGTTCGTGATCGACGTGAACAAGGAGGACCTCGCCATCTCCGAGGCCAGGAAGCTCGGCATCCCGGTGGTCGCGGTGGTGGACACCAACTGCTCGCCCAAGGGCGTGGACTTCGTGATCCCCGGCAACGACGACGCGGCGCGGGCGATCGCGCT
>JANOMH010000792.1:0-1626 GCA_031420215.1 Rhodobacterales bacterium
GGCTGATCACAAGGGACGTGGCGGCGGCCTGACCGACATTCAGGTCATAGAACGCCTTGCGATAGGCCATGGTGGACAGGACTTCGCTGGAAAATGCCGGGCCACCCTGGGTCAGGATGTAAACGAAATCGAACACCAGAAACGACCAGATCACGGTCATGATCATCATCAGGATGATCGTGGGCCGGATCCCGGGCAGCAGGACATAGCGCATCATCTGGAAAAAAGTCGCCCCTTCGATCCGCGCCGCCTCGATCTGTTCGGCGGGAACCTGACGCAGGGCGGCAAAGAAGATCACGCACAAAAACCCCCACCAGTGCCACAGATCGACGGTCGCGACGCCATAAAGCGCCATCGAGGTTTTCGAGAGCGGGTTGATGATGGGCAGGCCCAGGTCCTGCAGGTAGCCGAATATGCCGGTCACCGGGCTGAAGATCATGCCTTGCCAGATGCGGGCGGTGATGACGGTGGCGATGACCACGGGCAGGAAATAGATCACCTGAAAGAACGTCCGCCCCCGCCGCGCCACCAAGAGCATGGTCGCGGCCAGCAGCCCCATCGCAATGGGAATGGTCAGAAAAATCGCCGTCCAGATCAGGTTGTTCTGAAACGCCCGCCAGAAGATGCGGTCATTCCACAGCGTCACGAAATTGCCGAAACCGATAAAACGCGGGGATGACATTCCATCCCAAGAATAGAACGCCAGAAGGATCGTCAGGCAAGCCGGAATCAGAATGATAAGACAGTTAATCAGAAGGGTCGGGATCAGAAACAATCGGTGCATCGTCGCCTTCCCTTTTGTGTAACAGGCGTTGATTGTGGGCGGCGGCCCTACATGACCGCCACCCGGTATTGCTATTCGCTGGACGGAACCGCAGGCACTTTGCCCTCGGCCAGCTCTTGCTGAAAGATCGCGTCAAGCTGGGTCAGGTAGTCCTGCGTGGTGATCGATCCCAGCCAGACTTCTTCGATCCCGCTGATCAGGTAAGTATCGGTTGCAGGTGGCAGGAACGTCCATGTCGTGTAACCAAACTGGTTTTGGTTCACCGCAGCGGCCAGATTTGCCATCACTTCGGTATAAAGCGGCAGCACTTCGTCACCCAATGTCACGCCAGACAGATCGCGCAACGGCATATTCCATTCGCCCTGCCAAGCCGTGTTCATAGCGCTGTAGAATTCTTCGGTGAAAACATAGTCGATCACCGCAGCCGCGCCGTCGGGATTTTCAGACGTTGCCGCGATAGAGAAAGTCGATCCTACCCCCAAAGCATAGATCGGCGAGGGGATACCTTCGGCGCTGGGGAAGCCGACAAATCCCGCTTCAGCATTGGCGGGCGGAAAGTAGGTGTTGACTGACCCGAATCGCCAAGTGCCGGTGGGTGACATGCCCGCTTCGCCAGTGGCGATCAAGGCAAACGACTGTTCACCAGTAAGCGAGAAGTAGTCAGGCCCGAAATACCCCGCCTGCCACCATTTGTTCAGCGTATCAATCGCTGTGACGAAGGGTTCAGACGTCCACGGGATTTCGCCGCGCAGCGCCTTGGCGACATTTTCCGGCCCTGCGACCGAGTTCAAGATGATCGAAACATAGTGTTCGTTCGCTCCCCGCCAGTCCGCATTGCCCGC
>JANOMH010000793.1:0-5794 GCA_031420215.1 Rhodobacterales bacterium
CCCGACATCAGAGCACCCCGCTTTCGCGGCTTTGGCTGGCAAGTCCGGACAAGCCGGTCTGCCCGCCAAGCCCGCGCATGATGGCGAGGTTGATGTCCAGCAGCGCTTCGACCGTGGCTTCGCCTTTGAGGACCTTGCGGCTGTGATAGGCGGTAAATTCGGCCAGATAGAATATTTGTGCCCGCAAGTCCTGGGACAGGCTGTTGTCAGCATCTGCCACATCGGCGGCAAGCAATGTCCACTGACGGCGGTTTTCGTGCAAAGCGGTGGCAAGGCGCACAAAATCGGGCGGAGTGGCAGTGGCCGCAAGCCGCAGGCGAGAGGTGGTCTGGCTGAAAATCTGCAACTCGGTCGACCGGTCCGTGCGCAGCGGGGAATTCACCGGGGCGTAAGCCTGGCGTGCTTGTTCTATCACGTTCACGACGTGTCCTTTCGGGACAAAAGGGCAGGATCACGCGGACTTTGCCGCGCGGGGCAAGGCGCGGGGGTGTGTTGCCACACCCCCGACCCCGGTGCCTTACCGGAACAGCGACAGGATCGTCTGCGGAGCCTGATTCGCGATCGACAGTGACTGCACACCCAGCTGCTGCTGGACCTGCAAGGCTTGCAGACGAGCCGAGGCTTCTTCCATATTGGCATCGACAAGTGTGCCGATCCCGGCTTTCAGCCCGTCAGACAGCTTGTTCACGAATGCTGCCTGAGTTTCGATCCGGCCCTGCGAGGAACCGAACGATGCAGCCGCGTCAACCGCCAACTGGATCGCGCCTTCAATGGCACCCAATGCGGCTTTCGCCCCATAGGTCGTGGTGACATCGAAGTTCGACAACGAGTTCAATCCGCCGCCGATGGTCGCCGCAGTTGCGGGCGTGCCAAAATCAATCCGCGCCGCAATCGTGTCAGTCGCGTCGGTCTTGGTCGAGGTAAAGACCATGTTTGCGCCGCTGGCTTTGGCATTGACGATGTCAGTGTCCAGACCCTGCTTGGACATATAGCCTGCAAAAGCCGAAGCCAAACCTTTGGCCACATCGGCCGCAGTGTCACCTTCACGCGAAACATACAGGATCTTGTTCTGGTCGGTTGTGGTGGCGCCGGTGGTATAGTTTGCAGGCGTAAACTTGCTTGCGTCGGCGTCAGTACCAGCCAAACCAATCGAATAGACCGTGCCGATTGCAGTCGGAGCGGTAATGGCGATGGTCTGGGTCTGGGTCGCGTTCAGGGTCGAGGCCGTACCCGCAGTAATGGCGGCACCGGTAAACGAGGCTGCAGTCAGGCCAAGGTCTTCTTTGCCGACAGCGATATTGCTGGCAGCAACGCCGCCGCTGGACCGGTCGAGCGAGGACAAAACGTTGACCGTGCCGCTGCCGATTGTCGCAGACTTGTTCGACAGCAAGTTCAACCCGTTGAACTGGGCCGCCCCAACCACCGAAGTAATCTGATCCTTGAGCGCAGTGATATCGCTCTGGATCTTGACCCGATCCACGTTCGATTCTTGCGATGCTACGATCTTGCCTTTCATCTGTGTCAGCAGATCTGTCACCGTTTCTGTTGCCTGACGGGCCACAGCGACGGTCGACTCGCCCAATGACAGGCTGGAGCTGATTGCCTTAAAGCCCGCCACATCCGATTCCATCACTTTCGAGATGGCCCATACAGCCGAGTTGTCCTTGGCAGAGCCGATTTCCTTGCCGGTTGAAATCATGCTTTGGGTTTTGCCCAGATCAGCATTGATGGATTTCAGGGTTTGCAGCGCAACCATTGCGCCGTTGTTGGTCAGAATGCTCGACATGTTCGAGTCCTTATAAAAATGGCGCTTTTTGCGCCAGGGTTTCATGAAATCGCCATTTGCAGGCGAATTGACACGTCATTCTGATCGTTGCGTTGGGCCGGGTTTTCCGGTCTCTGCGCCACCCCATCGGGATGCAGGGGCAGATTGGCCGGAAAATAACTAATAGACTGCTAATCGCCGCACCCTCAATAGAGTGAGTTTTAGTCAACAGTCTGACGATATTCTCATCGAATTTAGTATATAAATGATAGTGTTATGGTAAATTTTGGATGAACAGTGCCCCGCAGCCGAGGGGCGCCGCTTCAGGATTTGCGCTCAAACGCCGGACGACTGGTGCCGACGCTCGATTTCTGCCCGGCGCTGTCATAGGTGCTAAAGCTGGCGCGGACCTCGCGCACGATCCCGAGCCTGTCGCTCACCTCGCGAAACCCCCGCAGGGCCGCCGCGAGCAATCGCTGGTTCCGGCTGACCTGCACTCCAATCAGGCGCAGCTTGGGCACCGCGACAGCTGCCGCCGCAAGATCGCCGAACAGCGCCTCTTTGCGCCCGGCAAGCCCCGGCAGCTTGTCAAAATCGCCGGTCAGAATCGCCTGACGTTCTTCGGTCAGCAGATCAAGCAAGGTCTGGTCCAGATCATTGGTCATGCTCACTCACCTCCGGTTTCACGGGCTTTCATTGCCTCGAACAAGGACTGAGCAAGGCCAATGCCCCCCGCCTCAACCATCTCGCGGGCCTGCGCTTCAACCATGAACGACGAAAAATGCTCTTCTCCGGCACCACCGCCAAAATCGCCGCGCGGCGCGCCCAGCCCGGCGGATTTCAGCATTTCGGCCAAAAATCCGGCCTCTAGCCTCTGCGCTGCTTCTAACAGACGCGCATCCTGCGACGATTGTGCGGGCAGGCGGTCGGGGCGGTCGGGGCGCGCAACGGGGCGCAGGGTTCCCAGACTTTCGATTCCGTTCATGAATATCTCCAATTCGAACAACTTTCGGGATCATGCACCGCAATCGGTAAACATCCGGTAAGCTTCTGCGGTCATCTTGCAGGCAATGACCCACCGCATCGGAGAACTGATGTCCGTATCCCTGATTCCCGCCCCCTCCTCCGACCGCGCGGTGGCAGAGCTGCGGGCTGTTGCATCGACAGCCCCGTCCAAAGACACAACGGATCAGGCTGCCCTGCCCGGCGCTTTCGCCAAACTCTTTGATGGACTCGCCCTTGTTTCAACCGAGCCGACACAGGGCTTGCCGACATTACCGCCCATTTTGGCGCAAACAGCCCTGCCTGACAGCATTGTGCCATCGGCCGGCCCGACCGCTGAAACAGCAGTTGATCTTCCGGCACCTCCGCTTTTGTTACCAGGCCAGACGGATGATGGGTTCCGGTTGAAGGCGCTGCCAGTCCCGGTTCAGCCCAATGCCACAGTGCAACAGGCCAAACCTGACGCAGACGCGGCAACCAGTCCGGCCCCCTTGCCGGGGGGGCAGACCAACGCTCTTGCCCATCACCTGCAGCCAACCCTGCCGGGCATTGGCAAAACCGTGTCGCACCCAGCGCGGTTGATCATGTCTGAAGGTTCGCAGCCCGATCACTTTGCCTCTCCGGGGCCCACCGATCCGGCGGTTTCGGCCCCGGCAGAACCAGCCAGCCCTTGGCCGGATGTCCAAAAGCTGCCCGAGCTTTTTCCCGCCACCCTGTCGCCGGTCATTTCCGGCAATCAGGGCGAACCTGTCCCCTCTTCAGGACCGGATATTGCCCTGACCAGCCCTGTCCCCATGCCCCCGGCCAGATATGGCGGACCTCTGCCCGTCCACCACGCGGCCCTGCCTACAACTCCTTCGCCTGCACAGTTTGGGCCCCAAGCCACCGGACCCGGCAACATTGTGACAGCAAACCTGCCTCCGGCAACGCCCGACAAAGTTGAGCCGCCACAACAATTGCAGCTTTTCCCATATGGCGAAGCGGTTCCAGAGCAAATTGTAGCAGGCTCAGACCTACCAAAACTCGCGCCGCAGAAATCTGGCACGACTATTGCTTCACACACCGCTACAAATGCCGCACCGCAAGTTGGCGCCTCGATGCCACAGCTAATCGCAACCTATGGGGCATTGTCAAAAACCGAAGTAGCACACCCCTCCGGCACTGTTGCGATCAGCCGGACCGGTGCGGCATTGCAATGGACCGACACGCCGGGCGCGTCAGTTCAGGCCAACGGCACTCCGCCAGCCTACAGTACACGGCCAGCCTACGGTACTCTGCCCGCGTACAATACACCGCCCGCGTACAATACACCGCAAGCCAACCTGTCGGCCCCGCCCGGCTTAATGCGCGACACCGCGACATCAAAGGGCGACAGCCCGGTGCAATCCCTGCCGACACCCGCCGAGATCGCGCCCCGGCGCAGCGCGCCATCCAGCCCCGCGATGCCCGAATCTACTGTCAGCCCTGCCCCCGGCCCGGACGAACTCACCCTGTTGCCCGCAATGACCAATTCCCCGTCGACCTACCCGACAGGGCTGCACCGCCAGGATACAACCATGCCCGGGGTCGATCCCGGCAATCCGGTCGAACACAGCAGCCGGGCCACGGCGGCCCATGTTGCAACGCAAGTGGCGCAGGCGGCGCAAACGCAGGCCAGCGGCAGCACGGACATCACCCTCAACCCCAAAGAATTGGGGCATGTCAGGCTTAACCTGCAAACGGTCGATGGCACCATGTTCGTGGCCATCGTGGCGGAGCGGCCCGAAACCGCCGATCTGATGCGGCGGCATATCGAGAGTCTGGCGCAGGAATTTCGCGGGCTGGGCTATCAGGACGTCAGCTTTTCCTTTTCCGGGCGGCAGAGTGGCCAGGGCAACAACGGCCAGCCAGCCAGCCCAAACTCTGGCGCAAATTCTGGCCCGGATCCCAGCCACCCCCCCGATCCCACCGGCGACATCCCCGCCGACCGTTTCATTCCCCGCCGCACCGCCGCCCAGACCGGCGGCACCGGCCTAGACCTTCGGCTGTAGGAGCCTTTGCCATGACCGTGACTGCCACAACTGAAACTCCGGCCACGCCCCGCCCGGCCCCCGGCACATCGACCCGCACAACCGACACCGATTACCATATGTTCCTGAAAATGCTGACCGCACAGGCCACCAATCAGGACCCCCTCAATCCGATTGATTCGTCTGACTACGCGACGCAGCTGGCGACCTTTTCCGGGGTCGAACAGCAGGTCAAAACCAATGATCTGCTGACCGCACTTGCCGCTCAGATGGGCACCAGCGGTATGGCCCAGATGGCCGCCTGGGTCGGCAAAGAGGCACGCGCGCCGGTGGCCGCGCATTTCACCGGCGCACCGATCACCATCGCACCAAACCCGGCTTCTTCGGCGGATAAGGTTGAACTGATCGTCAAGGATTCCGCCGGGGTCGAGGTGCAGCGGCTGCCTATCGCCGTCTCTGCCGAGACAATCGAATGGGCAGGGGTTGGGGCCAACGGAACCCCTTTGCCCAACGGCAATTACACCTTCACCGTCGAAAGCTCGGTCGGTGGTGAAGTCATTCTGACCGAGCCTGCCGACGTCTATTCCACTATCCAGGAGGTCCGGTCTGAAGGCGGACAAACCATCCTGATCCTGGCAGGCGGCGTCGCTGTTTCCTCATCTCAGGTCAGCGCGCTCCGCGATCCGAACCTGTCGTAGGATGGGCAATCTGCCCATCTTTATTAGCGGGGATGGGCAAATTGCCCATCCTACATCACACGCCACAGCCACATCGTCACTGCAACCAACACCCCGCCCAACAGCATGAACCCCAGCGCCGGCCAAACGCTGCGGCGCCTGAGGTCGGGGGCCGGGTTGGTGGTGCGGATCAATGCGGCCTCGGCCAGTCCCGGCAGGCGCGGGCCGAACCGGGCCAGCACCCGCACAGTCTTGGCCAGATCGCGCAGCAGGGCCTGCGGCCCAATGCTTTTCTTGATATAATCCTCGACAATCGGCTTGGCCACGTCCCAGATATTCAT
>JANOMH010000794.1:0-8890 GCA_031420215.1 Rhodobacterales bacterium
AGGGATTTCCGAAGTGATTCAGCCAGGATAGTTGCCCAATACTCAATGTCCGTTGGTGTTTCCAAAAGATCTTGCCTGATCTCGACAAGCACTGCCTCCAAACCGCGCGCCTCTCCATGGACAGGGATCGTGTAGTCCGAAGCATCCTCGATCTGATAGGGTGCGTTATGCGCGATCCCGCCGGCCAACCCATCAAGTGCGGCCACCAAATCCGCCCCAAAGCGCTGTGACCGGCGATAGAGAACCCCGGCCCGCATTGACCGCACTTGCCCCAGAAAGACCGGGGTAAAGCTGTGTATCGCGACAATGATGCTGAGTTGGTTAGCCCGCGATCTTTCATCCAAAAGGCGGCTCAGGCGTGCTTGGAACGGGTCAAACCATGTGCCAACCCGGCGTTGGCGTTCAGCCGGGCTGAGGTTCAGGTTGCCCGGAATAAGGGTGGCTTCGGAAATTTCCGGGATGGAGGCGTCGCTGTCCGTTGGGCGGTTCAGGTCAATCATAAGCCGGGAAGCGCCTGCTGCCACCAGCGGTGCATCCAGGTGCGCCGAAAGCCGCAGCGCTACGGCAAGCGCACTGATATCCCATGCAATGTGCCGCATCAGATCGGCAGTTTGCAGGCCCAGCCCGGCATAGTCCGGCGGTATCCAGTTCGACGCATGTTCACAGATCAGCACAATGGCTGAGCGGCCGGTTTCGTTGCTGACTGTGACGGCTGCAGGGGGTGACGCCGCATACATCAATAGATTTCGGCGTAGCGCTGACACAGAGCATCGGTCAGGTCCGGCCCGGCAATGGACAACTCCATGCGTTTCATCCCCAGATAGGTTTCGATCATCTGCGGTTCGAACCAACCAAGCACGGTGTCATCTGCCTGCAAGGCGGCCAAAGCGTCTGTGAGCGTCAGGGGCAGCCGGTGCAGCCCCAACGCGGCGCGCTGATCCGCGCTGAGTGCGTCGGGGTCGCCGGAAAACAAGGGCGGGGTCGGCAGATTGGCCCGGATCCCCTCGAGCCCTGCCCGGACGATGACGGCCAGGGCCAGATGTGGACAGGCGGTCGCATCGGCGGGGCGGTATTCCAGATTGAACGCCCGGGCAGGGTCGGCCTTGCCCAAGGTCGGGGTCGGACAAATCCGCAAGCTGGCTTCGCGGTCACGCAGGCCAAACCACGTATAGCTTGCCGACCAATGATGCGGGGTCAGGCGCAGATAAGAGATCGGGCTGGGTGCGGTAAAGGCTGTCAGAGCCGGCAAATGCCGCAAAATACCCGCTGCAAACGACCCGGCCAGTGTTGAAACTGCACCCGGCAATGCGGCGTCATAGGCCACCGGGCGGCCCTGATCGTCTTGGAACGAGATATGGATATGCACCCCGTTGCCCACCCCTTCGACCATGGTTTTGGGCGCAAAACTGGCCCGCCAGCCCCGGTTGCGCGCCAGTTCCCGCACCACTTCTCGCAACACAACGGCCCGGTCTGCAGCCGCAAGCGCAGGGGCCGGTGCAATCGGCACTTCAAACTGATCGCGGCCATATTCGGCGATGAACATCTCGGGTTGCAGCCCTGCGGCATGCAACGCCCCCATGATGGCGGGACCAAAGGGATCGGCCCGGCGCAACGCCTGAAGGGAAAAAGCGGGGGCATGGTCCCAATGGGTGCCGAAAACCTGAAATTCATGTTCGAAACTGACGTTCAGTGTGATGCCCGCCATAGACAGCAGATCATCCAGGGCGGACTTGAGCAGAGTGCGGGGACACAACGCCCATGCGCTGCCATCAAGTTCGACGATGTCACTGAACATCAGGTCGAGCGGGGTTGCAGAACCCGGCAGTGCCACGCTGTAGCGGGCGGCCTCGTCGCCCAGCAGGCGCAAATCGCCTTTTGAGCCCCAGGGATTGGGATCGGCGATGATATCAAACGGGGTGAGTGACATATTTGCGGGCACCCAACCCATCGATTTGGACTTGCCGGGGTGCCAATCAGCCAATCGCATGGCGCGGCCCCGGGTGATCCCGGCAAAGTCAGTGGTCACGAAAGTCAGAAGATCGGACACAGCGTCGGTGTGCATCAATTCGCTCCGATTGCGTTGATCCGGGCCAGAATAGTGTCTGTTTCAGTCACCCAGCAATAGCCGCCAAATGCCCGCAACGCCCCGTCATGCCGGTCTTGGGTGTAGGTGGCGCAGGCATCACCGGGGACAGACACCAGATAGCCCCGATCCGCCGCATCCCGCACCGCCATGTCGACGCATTGGTCGGTCACCACCCCGGCAACGATCAGCTTTCGCACCCCAAGGTTGCGCAGAACATAGTCGATATTGGTTGAGTTGAAGACACCGCTTGAGGTCTTGGGAAGGACGATTTCGTTAACGATAGGGTCTAATGCGTCGATCGGGCCGGCCAAAGGATGGCCTTTGGGCACCATCAGACCAGACAGCCGGTGATCGAGCGAGATATCGCGGCAATCATTTGTCAACGCTTCGATGATCGTGTGCAGGACCTGCACCCCTTTGGCCCGGGCGGCGGCCAGAATGCGCGATTGGTTTGGCACCACCACTTCGCGCAGCCGGTGGTGGTAATAGTGCCCGGCAGTCAGTTCGGGATGGCCTGGATCAAGGTCAGGGGTGCAGAATATCTTTTGCATATCAACAAACAAGACGGCAGTGTCGGCGCAGTCAAAGGTCGTGGCGCGAGGGTTTGGCATGATTAGTCCTTTGAGGATGGCGGCAGGACCGGATCGGGCGATCCCTGTTCCGGGCCCAAGGTGATGTGATGCTCAGAGCGGACCTGCTCCAGCGCTGAAACCCGCTCGCGCCAGTCGGCACCTAAACGGGCGGCAGTCGCGGCAACGATGGCTTCGACCTGCAAAAGCGGGGTGACGAGCGTGTCAAAGGGGGAATCCGTGTCGGTCGGGGCGATCAAAACAGTGTCTGCAAAGGCGGATATCGGGGATTTCCAGATATCGGTGAACAGAATGATAATCGCCCCCCGCTTCTTTGCCGCCCTGGCAAAGCTGACGACATCCGTCTGATAGCGCCGGTAGTCAAACACAACCAGGACATGCCGTTTGCCCAAGCTGGCCAATTCGTCGGTCATGTCTGCCGCAGTCCCATCCAGCAGTGCCGTGCCGTCGCGCAGGTGATGCAGGCACCGCTGCAAGATGCCGGCGATAAACCGGCTGAATCGTCCACCCAGACACAGCACACGCATCTTGGGGTCGGTCAGCAGGGCGACGAGCCGTTCGTAATCCGCAGTTGCAGTCTCGCGCGCGACGGTGTCACATTGGGCCAAAGTGCGCGACAAGAAGGCTTGGTAAAGGTTGGTAGTCCCGCGCGCCTCGGAGGCGAGGGTCAGAGGCGAGCGCATATGCGCCTCGACCTCGGCCAACAAAGCCGCCTGTAACCCGGCAAACCCGTCAAAGCCAAGGCGCAGGGCAAGGCGCAACACCGTGGGGTCACTGACATCGGCCGATTTGGCCAGTTTAGAGACTGTTGTGAGTCCGGCTGCCGGGTAATTGGCCAGCAACTGCCGCACCACTTTAAGTTCGGAATTTGAAAAAGCGGCACCGGGTTCCATCAACCGGGTCCGCACCGTGGCAGCGGTCCGTGGTGCAAGGTGTGTGTCTGGGTTGGCCATGAAGGCAGAACCATCTGCGTCGGAAAATGTAGATTTCATTACGACATAAAAGAGCAATGCAGTAAACTGAAACTTATTATTGACAGACCGTGGACTTCAGGTGCTAGCCTTGATCTACCATTGACGAGACACCTGATGCCTCTTTTTTGTGGCCTTCCCAGGCGAGCCTGGATCAGTGCGGCCCTGTTGATCGGGGCGGTTGCAGCCATCTGCACTGTGCTTGGCCTGATCTTTGGCGGCACCGGAATCAATATTGCCATATTGATGCTGTTGCAAATCGCTGCCGTCGTGGCTTTGGCAGTGTTCAGCGGCAATTCGGGCGTCGTATCGTTTGGCCATACCGCTTTTATGGGGATCGGGGCCTATGTCTCGGGCATCCTGACCATGGCGGCAGCGGCACAGCGCTCGGCGCTGCCGGATTTGCCGGTCTGGCTGGCGGGGCACGAGCTGGGTCTGGGGACTGCATTGCTTTTCGTTCTGGTGGCCGGCGTGCTGGCAGGGATCATATCGGGCTGGCCTTTGTCCCGATTATCGACCGGCTCGATGGCAATCGGAACTTTGGCCTTTTTGATCATCGTCCACACTATCCTGATCGGGGCACGGGATTTCACGCGCGGCAGTCAGACCTTTTACGGTGTGCCGCGCCTGACCACGGTCTGGGTGGCGTTTGGTGCAGCTGCTTGCGCCATTCTGGTGGCGCGGCTTCTGCGCGAAACCACACTTGGCCTGCGGCTGCGGGCGACGCGGGAAAATGAAGTGGCGGCCGCGGCTATTGGGGTGAATATGCGCAGCGCCCGCTTTGGCGGCTGGGTCGTCAGCATTGCCATGGTGACGCTGGTTGGCGCCCTTTATGGCCACTACCTTGGTGCGTTTTCGCCCAAGGACTTCTATTTTGATCTGGGGTTTACCCTGATTTCGATGATGATTGTCGGTGGCATGATGACGGTGACAGGTGCAGTCGCGGGGACTGTGCTGTTGACGCTGGTGGTGCAGGTTCTGCGCCAGGGTGAAACCGGGATCGACTTTGGCTTTATTGCGATTCCGGGGGTTTTCGGTCTGCCGCAGCTTGGGATGGGGCTGGCCTTGCTGTTGACGATCTGGTTGCGTCCCACGGGCATTGCCGGGTTGGCAGAACTGGGCCCGGGCGGACTGTGGCGCACCCCGAGCGTTGCGCCGCCACTGCCAGCCGCAATCCCGCAACCAGCGCAGCCAAAGACCAATGGCGCATTGTCGGTCAGCGGGGTGTCGATGCGCTTTGGCGGATTGATGGCCCTTGAGGACATCGGTTTTGAGGTTCCTGCCGGGCAAGTGACCGGGTTGATCGGGCCGAATGGGGCCGGAAAAACGACACTGATCAACGTGATCTGCGGTCAAATCGCCCCGACCACCGGTTTTGTCGCGATCGACGGGCACCGGATGACCGGACTTGCCGCCGATGACGTGGCCCGCGCCGGGCTGGCCCGGACGTTTCAGAATATCCGGCTGTTTGACCGGCTGAGTGCGCTGGAGAATGTGATGATCGCGGCTTTGTCCAAGGGTCATGACCGGGCCACGGCGCAAGGGATTGCAATGGCGGAACTGTCCCGCTTGGGATTGGCTGACCGCTGGGATGCTGCAGCCGGGTCCTTTGCCTATGGCGACCGGCGCAGGCTGGAGATTGCGCGGGCGCTGGCCCTGCGCCCCGCCTATCTGCTGCTGGACGAACCCGCCGCCGGGATGAACCCGACCGAGACGGATGACCTGATTGCCACGCTGGAGCGGCTGCGCGCCGAGACGGCCCTGGGCATTCTGGTGGTCGAGCATGACATGCGCCTGATCATGCGGCTGTCAGACCGGATGATTGTGCTGAACAAGGGGTTGAAAATTGCCGAAGGGGTGCCTGCCGACATCCGCCAGGACCCGGCTGTGATCGAAGCTTACATGGGAACAAAACGCCAAAGACCACATCTTAATCAGGGAGTATTGAAATGACACGACCAATGCATGTGCTGTCTGCCTGCGCCATTGCGGCGTTGCTTGCCACCCCGACCTGGGCCGAGGATATTACCATCGGCCTTGCTACCGCCCAGACCGGATGGCTGGCCTTTGCCGACCAGCCGTCGCTGACTGGTTTTCAGCTGGCGGTTGACGAGATCAATGCCAAGGGCGGTCTTGCTGGCCGCTACTTGATCACCCTCGATATCAAGGACACCCGCTCTGACATTGCAGCCACGGTGCAGGCTGCACAAGAACTGGTCAGCGCCGGGGTGCAGGTCCTGATCACGCCTTGTGACGCCGATCCCTCGATTGCGGCGGGCCAGATCAGTCAGGCCGCACAGATCCCGACACTGACCTTTTGCGGCACAACCCCAACGATCACGGATGCGGTGGGGGATTACATGTTCGGCACTTACCCCGCCGACAATGCCCAAGCCGCTTTGCTGGCCGACTATGCGATCGATCAGGGCTACAAGACCGCCTATATCGTGAAATCGCCGGACAGCGCCTATACCCTGCGCCTGCCGGAATACTTTGCGCAGGTGTTTACTGCCGCCGGCGGCACAGTGCTTGGCGAGGGCACTTATACCATTGGCCAGCAGGATTTTGCCGCCGAGGTTACCAAGATTGCAGCCATGGACCCACAGCCTGATGTCATCATGACCGCAGCCTATGAACCGGATTTCCCGGCTTTCCTCAAAGCATTGCGCGGGGCCGGGGTGACGGCGCCAATTCTGGGGTCCGACGGGATCGACAGCCCGACGATTTCGGGATTGGGCGAAATTGCCGATGGTGTCGTGCATACCACGGCGGGCTTTCCGACAGAGGGCAGTAAGCTGGGTGATTTCTATGCAGCGTTTGAAGCATCCACCGGGGCACGGCCCGAGACTGTCTATGTCGCAACGGGTTATGAGATCCCTTACATTCTGGACGCCGCTGTCACAGCCGCCGGATCGATCGAGGGCCCAGCATTGCGGGACGCTTTGGCCGGGCTGGTTGGGGTCGATGTCTTGACCGGTAAAGTTACCTATGCCGGAACCAACCGGATGCCGAGCCGGGACATCACATTGGTCCAGATCATGGGTGGTGCGCGCACACTTGTGCTGACTGCGGCCCCTGATCCGGCCTCAGTTCCTGCCCCATAAGCCGTGAACAGCATAGCCCCAATGCTGCAAGTCACTGGCTTGACCGTAAGTTACGGTCAGGTCCGGGCTGTGTCGGGTATCGATTTGTCTGTGGCGCAGGGCGCGGTTGTCGTGTTGCTGGGGGCAAACGGGGCGGGCAAAAGCTCGACGCTGAATGCCATTGCCGGGCTTTTGCCCTGCGGTGGGTCGGTCATGTTGAACGGTGCATCGGTGGCTGGATGGGCGGCCGAAGATATCGTGCGGGCGGGGATGTCTTTGGTCCCCGAAGGGCGCCGGGTGTTTCCAAGCCTTTCGGTCGCAGACAACCTGCATCTGGGTGGGGCCGCCCATGCCCGTGGTTCCGTGCTTGCAGACCGGGTGGAGGCGGAATTGAGCCGCTTTCCGATTTTGCGCGAACGCTACCGGCAACAGGCCGGGTTGTTGTCAGGCGGCGAGCAACAAATGCTTGCTATTGCCCGGTCACTCATGTCCGCACCACGCTTGTTGCTACTGGACGAACCCTCGCTTGGGCTGGCACCGCAGATGGTCGAAAAGGTGTTTGATCTGATCGGTGATTTGCGGGCCTCTGGCATTACAGTTCTATTGGTCGAGCAGAACGCGGAACGCGCGCTAGAGATCGCGGACCACGCCTATGTGCTGCAAACCGGGCAGATTGTGCTGGCAGGCAGTGGCGCGGAACTTGCCCAAAACGACCTTGTCCGCCACGCTTATTTGTCGGGATGACCATGGATATCGTGCTGCAACAAATTCTGAACGCGATCAGCCTAGGCGGAGTTTATGCGCTGCTCGCGCTGGGGCTGGCGGTGGTGTTTTCCATCGTCTCGCTGATCAACTTTGCACATGGCGAGTTGATGACGGTGGCGGGCTATGGATTGTTCTTTGCGATTGCCGCACAGGTGCCTTTGCCGCTGGCTGTCGTTTTCGCAATATTGGCGGCTATGGCCACCGCCTTGCTGACCGAGCGCTTTGCCTTTCGTCCGATGCGGGGGGCGGATGTGACTGCGCTGCTGCTGACTAGCTTTGCAGTCTCGGCCATCTTGCGGGTGCTGTTTCAGAACAGCATTTCGGCGCGGGGCCAGCCGGTGCCCATGCCAGCCGTCATGTCAGGCACGCTCGATCTGGGGTTTGCCCGGCTGGGGGTGGTGCCGCTGATGTCGATCATCGTCACCGGGCTTTCGCTGATTGCCCTGACCCTGTTTCTGCGCCGCACGACCATGGGCAAGGCAATGCGTGCAGCGGCAGAGGATGTTCAGGTGCTGCGACTGATGGGGATCCGGGCGAACCGGGTGATTGCAGTGGCTTTTGCCGTATCGGGAATTTTGGCGGGCGTTTCGGCGGTCCTGTGGGTGGCGCAGCGCGGGTCCTTCGATCCGCTGATGGGCTTTGTGCCGGTGCTCAAGGCGTTTGTGGCGGCGGTCATCGGCGGACTGGGTAGTTTGTCAGGTGCGGTCGCAGGGGGCTTTGCCTTGGGTATTCTGGAGGTGCTGTTTCAGGCCTTTCTGCCCGAAGCGGCCCTGCCATTCCGCGATGCATTTGTGCTGGGCGTGGTGATTCTGGTCCTGCTATGGCGTCCCGATGGGCTGATCCCTGCCCCCGTGGCCCGTCGCAGTTAAAGTGGTTTGGGTTTTATGCGACGCATTCCCCCCGATCCCGCCCCGGCGAAGGCCGGGGTCCCGATGGCTCTCGTCAAAGCATCGAGGCCCCGGCTTTCGCCGGGGCGAGACCGGGCGAGGCGGTGAGCGATTCACATCGAAGGCAAACCGCCATTCGCTCAAAGCGGCCTGCTTTTGATTTGGCTCGGCAGTGCCACTTTGACCTTTTGTTTTGACGCACATTTTATTCCAAAAAACCGCTTCGCACTTCTTGGAATGCGCTATGAACCCGCCTATTCCGCCGCCAGTTGCAGCGGTTGGCCCATGGCCACAAACCTGTGCGCCGCCGCACCGGACAGATAAGCGATGCGGCCCGCGACAATAGTGCATTCGACATTGCGGATCGCTTTGTCGATGATCACCAGATCAGCCCGTTTGCCCGGCGCAATGACGCCTCTGTCAGCCAGCCGCATGATCTGCGCCGGAGCGGCCGAAATCATCGCCCAAGCCTGCGGCAAGTCACGCAACCCCTGATCAACCAGAGTAA
>JANOMH010000795.1:0-6289 GCA_031420215.1 Rhodobacterales bacterium
GTGATGCGCACCGCCTCGGCAATACGGGTGACGCTCATCTCGAAATGGAAATCGACCCTGGCCGGTTCGGCCACGCCGCTGATCGGCGCGGCGCTGCGGTAATGCGGCGTGGCGGCGAGCGGGATGTGGGATTCGCCGGTCAGCAAACCAGACGTGGGATCAAGCCCGATCCACCCCGCACCGGGCAGATACACCTCGGCCCAGGCATGCAGATCGGTGAAATCATGCGTCGCCCCCGCAGGTCCATCGACCGCAGTCAGGTCGGGTTTCAGCTGGATCAGATAGCCCGACACAAACCGCGCTGCAAAGCCCAGATGGCGCAGGGCGTTGACCAAAAGCCAGCTGGTATCGCGGCACGATCCCCTGGCCCGCGACAGGGTTTCCTCGGGCGTTTGCACGCCGGGTTCCAGCCGGATCACATAGCCAATCTCAGATGCCAGCCGGGCGTTCAGGCCGACAATGAAATCAATCGTGCGCAAAGGGGTGCGCGGTACAGAGGCCAGAAATGCGGCCAGCAAAGGGCCTGAGGCGTCGGCATTGCGGTAAATCGTCAGGTCGGCGGCGATATCGAGGGGATAGTGAAAGGGCCAGGTTTCGGCCGAATCTTCGACGAAAAAGTCGAACGGGTTATAGACAGTCATGTCGGCGATCAGATCAACTTCGATCTTCAACTCATTGACCGGGTTGGGGAAAACGAACCTGGCCAGCCAGTTTCCATACATGTCCTGCTGATAGTTCACGAAATGATCAGCGGGGCTGACGCGCAGCGAATGCGACACCACGCGGGTCCGGCTGTGCGGGGCCGGGCGCAGCCGGATCACCTGCGGCCCAAGGGTGACTGGCCGATCATAGATGTAGTGGGTCAGATGGTGGATGCTCGCAAGGATAGACATGGGGCCGCCGTTCCGCTGGTTCACGATTGTTTTTTCACAGGGGCGCGGGTTGTGCCAGACCTATGATGCCAATGTTGCCCAGCGGCGGCTCTGGATGATCCCGCTCTGCCATTCTGCCCGATAAATAGGCAGATGCATGCTGGATTATCGCGTTGGACTTAAGTCAGGGGCATGACACAAGTTGGGGTAACGCACCAGGAAAGCTCAGGGGACACGATGACACAGATCACCGATTTCGGGCAGTTGCCCAATGGCCAGACAGTCCAAAAGATCAGCATCAGCGGCGGCGGCCTGACCGCCCAGATCCTGACCTATGGGGCCACGGTGCAGGACTTACGCCTTGCAAGTGTGGCGCATCCCATGGTGTTGGGCAGTCCGACCCTGCTGCCCTATCTGACCGATTTTCGGTATTTCGGCGCGATTGTGGGCCGCTTTGCCAACCGGATCGCGGGCGGGCGGTTTGACCTGGACGGACGGACCCATGATCTGGACCGCAATGACGGTGGGGTGCAAACCCTGCATGGCGGGGCGATGGGGGCGGGGCAGTTGGTCTGGACCTTGGTCGAGGTGACGCCCGACAGCGCCACCTTGCAGCTGACCATGCCCGATGGCGATATGGGATTTCCGGGGCAGATGCAGGTGCAGGCCCGCTATTGCCTGCCCGGCAACGGCGCGTTGCAGGTTGAGATTCAGGCCCGGACCACCGCCCCCACCCCCTGCAGTTTCGCCCACCACGGCTATTTCAATCTGGAGGGGGCGGGGTCGGTGCGCGACCATCTGTTGCAAATTGATGCAGCGCACTATTTGCCGGTGGATCAAGGGCTGATCCCCACCGGGCAGATTGCTGACGTGGCCGGAACGCCGTTTGATTTCCGCACCCTGCGCCCGATCGGAGATTTCGGTTATGACCACAACCTGTGCCTGTCCGGTACAAAGCAGCCCCTGCGGCAAGTGGCCCGGCTGGACGGGCCGACATCTGGCGTGGTGCTGACTGTGACCACCACCGAGCCCGGCCTGCAGGTCTATGACGGTCGCAAAATCCCGGCCAGCGGGCTGGAAGGGCTGGACGGCCGCCGCTATGGCCCGCATGGCGGTCTGGCGCTGGAAACCCAAGCCTGGCCCGACGCCCCGAACCACCCGGAGTTTCCCGATTGCATTTTGCGGCCGGGAGAGGTGTCGCAACAAACGACGATCTACCAATTCACGCGGTAGGCGGGTAGGACGCTGGGGATATTGGCTCCGACGGTAGGGATCGAACCTACGACCAATTGATTAACAGTCTAAATCTTGCGCCTAACTGGGCCTAACAATGTAAAACTATCCAGCTGTTATATGCCATTGTTTTCTTGGATATTGTGCCCCATGTTAGGGTAAGTGATTAACGCGGGGTAACGGGCCAAAACGGGCCAATCTGTTACCCCGGTGTTACCCCGAGGGACAAATTGACTATGGCGAAAGCACTCACACCCAAGTCTGTGGAAGCGGCAAAACCTGATCAGGACAAGCGGCGCGAGTTGCCGGACCCGGCGTTGTCGGGGCTTTATCTGGTGGTCCAGCCCGGAGGAGTTAAATCTTGGGCGCTGCGCTATCGATTCGCTGGCAAACCCGCCAAACTCACTTTGGGGCGTTGGCCGATGATGGGAGTGGCCGATGCACGGGCGGCGGCGTCTGCGGCGCTGGATAAGATCGAGCGGGGCAAAGACCCGGCGTCTGAGAAGAAGGCGACCAAGGCGGCAAGGCTGGAGGCGCAACTATCAGACCGCGACAAGATCAAGACTTTGATCGGCCAATTCGACAAGCGGCACCTGTCCGGCCTGAAAAGCGGAACGGTGGTCCGGCGCGAACTTGACCGGCATGTTGTCTCGGAATGGGGCGACCGTGACATTCACGACATCACCAAGCGCGACGTGATCGACCTGCTGGACGGTATCGTGGACAGCGGGCGCATAGTGACGGCAAACCGGGTGCGGGCCTATCTGAACAAGTTTTTGAATTGGGCGGTGGAGCGGGACATTCTGACGCTGAACCCTGCAACGGGCGTCAAGCCAGTGGCGAAAGAGACAAGCCGGGACCGTGTTCTGATAGACGACGAAATCCGATGGTTCTGGCAGGCGTGTGAAGCAGAGGGCTTCCCTTGGGGGCCGTTTGGCAAAGTGTTGCTGCTGACCGGGCAGCGGCTCAATGAAGTTGCCCAGATGACGGACAGCGAAATCTGGGGCTACATATGGCACCTGTCCGCCGACCGAACAAAGAACGCGCGGGCGCATGAAGTGCCGTTGTCCCAGCCCGTGCGCGACGTGCTTGCGGGCATGCAGCGGATTAGGAGCGCCGCCGGGCTCATCTTCACGACAACAGGCGAGACGCCTGTATCGGGCTTTTTCAAGGCCCGTGCGACGCTTGCGGACGGCATGTCCAGGATTGCGGCAAAGGAACGGGGCGAACCTGTTGAAATACCGCGCTGGACATTTCACGATCTGCGGCGGACAGCGGCAACCAACATGGCCCGGCTGGCTATCCCGGTTCGCGTGACAGAAGCCGTCTTGAACCATGTGAGCGGCACAGGTAGCGGTATTGTGGCGGTGTATCAGCGGCACGACTATGCCGACGAAAAGCGCGCGGCGCTGGAGGCTTGGGGCAATTATGTGACGCGACTTATCGAGGGCAAGCCGGATAACGTAGTGCAGTTGCTGGGGGCGCGGTGATGGGTGATCCGGCGCAGGAATGGGGTCTGCCGGATTGGCAAGACGCCGCAGCATATGGCGACCCGGCAACTTGGTCGGACTACCGATGGAGGTGGGAATTCTTTCGTAGGCGCGATGACTTGCGAACCGCTTTCGAACTTAGGGCCAAACAAACCCTTCAGGACGAGTCAGAAATCAGCGAGACCGACTTGTCCAGTTTCTTAGTCTGGCCGCACAATCCAAACATGTCGTTGCGCCCATCGGACCCCGGATTTGTCGCAAACTGTTCTCAGAACGAGGGACACCAGTTTGGATATGCGGGCATCCCAAATCCACGAATCTCAAAACAACCTGATCGCACCTTGGTTCCGTATGTCACCATTGGCGATGGCTTGCGGCTTTCACTAGGTCGTGGCGAACGATATTTGAACGCTGAAAATGTGCTGGTCAATGTGCGGTCGTGGGAAGCGGCAGTTGTGTTCAATCTTGATTTGCCTATTGGCCCGCAAATCAAATCCGCGAAGTCTGCGCTGGAGACCCATCAAGCGCAAAGGCCCGAAGCGAAAAAGCAAGAGCGGCGGCACAAAGATAAATGGCTGACCTATCTGCGTGTCCTTGATGGGCGCGAATGTGGCGCAACATGGTCGAAGATTGCGCCGATCCTAACGGCGATGGCTCGCACCGAACAGGCGGCAAGGGATGTTTGGACGCAAGCCGACGCCTTGCGATTTAATTTCTAAACTTATTTCGCAATATCGGCATGCCGGAAGGTGTGATTATTGACTGGCCATGCTTGTTCTAACGAGGTGGCCCATGACTTCCAAGTTGATAACAGCGACTGCCGTGCGCGCGGCTTTTGGCGGCGTATCGGATATGACGCTCTGGCGTTGGATCAATGACCCGGCGCTGAATTTCCCCAAACCTATCCGCATTCAGGCGCGCCGCTACTGGTATGAGTCCGATGTGGCCGCGTGGCTAGAACAGCGCGAGGCGGCTTGATCATGGGGTTCCAAATGAAAAACCCCGGCGCGCTGGCGGGCGCAACCGGGGCCGATGGCAATGATTTAGCGATCACCCCGGCATCATATCGCAAGCCGGATGGCAGCGCAATGTCGCGCCACGCCAAGCCGTCGCACAAGGGCATGGCCCGGTCACTGGGCTATGCCCTGACCCTTGGCGACAGGCAGGGATGGGCCACGTTCTGCCTGACTGCCTATCGCAAGCTGACGACCCATGAGCGGGCCGCGATGGCCTATGCCAGTCTCATGGCCCTGGACGAAGATCAGGCGCAGATCGTCGCTGCGACGGCGCTTGAGACATTCCGTCCGAATGATCCGCCAATGACGCAAGCATTTATCGAGGCGGCAGCAGAGTATCGCCGCAACCGTGATCGGCGGGCAGCATGATGGATGATTTTTACCGCCATGACGATCCTTTTGCCGACCTATACCAGCCGCTGCCGGGGGACCGGGTTGCAAGCGCGGTGAAGCCGAAAATGACTGTTATCGGTCCCACGATCCAGCGCGAGTCCCGGTTTTTCTCTGCCGCCGATCTGCATGGCAAACCGATCCCGCCCCGGGAATGGCTGGTGCATGGCCTAATCCCGCACAAGAACGTCACGCTGTTCTCTGGCGATGGTGGCGCCGGCAAATCGCTCTTGGCCCTGCAACTGGCTGTCGCGTCTGTCACGGGCCGGGGCTGGATGGGAAACGCTGTCAATGCAGGCCGGACCATTTACCTTTCGGCAGAAGATGACTGCGACGAATTGCACCGGCGTTTGGCTGATATTGTCACGGCTGAGGGCCTGACCCTTGCCGATCTGGGTGACCTGACCATTCGCAGCCTGGCCGGTGAGGATGCACTGCTGGCGGTAGAGACGGCGGTCAGCTTGGCGCAATCAACCCTGTTCGATGAACTGGAACGGGCGGCGGCGGTGGACCCGGTGCGGCTGATTGTGCTGGACACCCTAGCCGATCTGTATCCCGCCAACGAGAATGAACGGGCCAAGGTGCGGCAGTTCATCGGCATCCTTCGTGGGCTGGCCCTGCGCCGCAACTGTGCTGTCCTGCTGCTGGGGCATCCGTCTCTATCTGGCCTTATGTCAGGCGCTGGCACGGCGGGTTCAACGGCTTGGAATAATTCTGTCCGGTCGCGGCTTTACATGGAGCGCATCGAAGATGGTGGATATGAGCCTGACCCCGACCGGCGCAAGCTGACCACCAAGAAGGCCAATTATGGGCGCATCGGTGGCGAGATAGCCATGCGCTGGACCGATGGAATCTTTGTGGCCGAGGATCAGCCGCAGGGGCTGGACGCGATGGCACAGACAGCCAAAGCCGAGCGCGTGTTTCTCAAGCTGTTGCGCCTGTACCAAGGCGAGGGACGCCGCGTGAACCATGCAGGCGGGCCTAACTATGCCCCCAAGTTGTTCAGTGAACACCCCGAAAGAGAGGGCATCCACAAGAAGGCGTTTCTGTCAGCGATGAACGCCTTGCTGCATCGCAAACTCATCCGGATTGCGTCCGATGGCCCCGCCTCAAGGCAGGTGTCATTCCTGCAAGAGGTGGTCGAATGAATGCCTTCATCCCCCCTTCATCCCCCCATCCACCCCCGAGCGCCAGATATACCCCAAACCCCCAGCCCACTAACTGCGCGGCCTGGAGGGCCGCCGCCCGGGTGCGTCGGGTTTTGTGTCATTCCGAGCTGGTCCCAATG
>JANOMH010000796.1:0-9094 GCA_031420215.1 Rhodobacterales bacterium
CTTTGTTCTGCACCACCAGCACGCCCAACGCCTCGCCCAGCCGCTGGATCGGGACGCCGCAAAAGCTGGAATAGCGCTCCTCCCCGGTCTCGGGCATATAGCGAAAGCCCTTTTCGGCGGGGGCATTGGCGGTGTTGACCACCTGCCGCAGCCGCGCCGTCCGGCCCACCAGCCCCTCACCCAGCCGCATCCGGGTCTGGTGCACTGATTCGGGCTTGAGCCCCTCGGTCGCGCACAGCTCCAGCGTTTCGGCATCGCGGAACAGGTAGATCGAGCAGACCTCGGTCTGCATCGAATGGGCGATCAGGCCGACGATTTTGTTCAACCGGGCCTGGCCTGCCGTGTTTTCAGACAGAGCCGCGCGCAGGGCCCCCAACAGCTTGCGGCTTTCGCTTTCGATCCTGTCGGGCATACTGCCGTCCCCATGCGCCATGGCCTGACCCAAGCAGGGTTGGCCGGATTGGGTTAGAACATAGTCGGGTAGAAAGGGAAACCGGGAAGGTGGCCTTAAAACGTGTGGGAACTGATCGACAGTCCTTTGCCGATTGTGATGAACCCTACGGTCCCGCAGGCTGTCGCCTGCCGGGGGCTAGCGATGCGTGGTCCAGTGGTCTGTGTCGTGATCGGGATGCTGACGGTTGCTTGCCGCAATTCTGGGCAGAAATCCCTTCGGATCAACGGTATAGGTTGCTGATTTCCCCGGAATGTCATCAAAGGTCTGCAACCAGGGCACGCGGGATTCATTGCCATACTGGATCACGGGCGGCACCAGCGCCGGGTCGTCGAAACAGCCTGACAGTACCCCCATCTCAGCCTCGGACGGATAGTCAAAGATCATCGGCGTGCCGCAGTCGCGGCAAAACCCGCGCCGCGCAAGGCCCGACGACTGAAACCAGGCGATCGCGCCCCGCGTGATATGAAAATCCGCCTTGCGGACCGGGCAAAGCACTGCAAACGGGCCACCCACGGCCTTTTGGCACATGCGGCAATGACAGATATGCACGTTGCCGGGCAGCGCATCGCAGACAAACCGCACGGCACCACACTGGCACCCTCCGCTCAGATCGCCGTTATCCGGTCGTTCGCCCATTCACGCCACTTTATCCAAACCAAACGTGTCATGCAGGGCCTGCACCGCCAGTTCCATATATTTGCGGTCGATCAGCACCGAGATCTTGATCTCGGATGTGGTGATCACCTTGATATTGATCCCCTCGGCCGACAGCGCCCTGAACATCTGGGCGGCCACCCCCGCGTGGGACCGCATCCCGATGCCAACGACCGACACCTTTGCCACTGCCAGATCGGTGACCAGATCGGAAAACACGAAATCGCCGCGGGCCTTGGCGTCGTTCATCGCCTTTTCGGCGCGCAGGACCTGATCGTTCGGGCAGGAAAAGGTCATGTCGGTGCGGCCATCTTCGGAAATGTTCTGCACGATCATGTCGACATTGACCCCGGCATCGGCCAAGGGGCCAAAGATCGCAGCGGCGATGCCGGGTTTGTCGGCCACTGAAATCAGGGTCATCTTGGCCTCGTCCCGGCTATAGGCGACGCCTGCGACTGCATTGCTTTCCATGATATCCTCCTCGGCGCAGACCAGAGTGCCTGCGGTGTCTGATGGTTCCTCGAATGACGACAGCACGCGCAAGCGGACCTTATAGCGCATCGCCAGCTCGACCGACCGGGTTTGCAGGACCTTGGCCCCCAAAGACGCCAGTTCCAGCATTTCCTCGAAACTGATCCGGTCCAGCTTGCGGGCCTTGTCGCAGATGCGCGGGTCGGTGGTATAGACGCCGTCCACATCGGTGTAGATGTCACAGCGTTCGGCCCCGAAAGCGGCGGCAAAGGCGACGGCGGTGGTATCCGACCCGCCCCGGCCCAGCGTGGTGATCCGGCCTTCGGCACTGACCCCCTGAAACCCGGCAACCACGGCCACGCGGAACCCTTCGGCGAATTTCTGGTCAAGGTTGGCACGCGGGATGTCGATGAACCGGGCAGCGGAATGGGCGGATGTGGTCATTATCGGCACCTGCCAGCCCTGCCAGGACCGCGCCGGAATATCCATTTCCTGCAAGCGCAGGGCCATCAGCCCGGCGGTGACATTCTCACCACTGGATACAATCGCATCATATTCGCGGGCGTCAAACAGTGGCGCGGTTTCATTGACCCAGCCTACCAGCTCGTTGGTCTTGCCAGACATGGCGGACACAATGACGATCACGTCATAGCCCTTGGCCACCTCATAGGCCACACGCTTGGCCGCCCGCGCGATCCGGTCCAGCGTGGCGACCGATGTGCCGCCGAATTTCATCACCAGAATGGGCATTGTTCGGTCCCTTGGAAAATCCGGGCCGTCATAAATGGCTAATCGGCCAAGGGCAATGCTCTGCAACACCGCGCCTGTGCCCGGCGGGCGATGTCGCTGGCATTCGGAGTTGGACAAATACTCCCGCCGGAGGCTCCGGTGGCTGGACTGGGTGCCTCCGGCGGGAGTATTTGTGCAACTCCGAAATTGCAGCGTAAGGTGGGTTTCAACCCACCCCCCGCTTTAATGAACCCCGCGTTTGGGCATAAAGGGCAAGGGGGCCACCGGGATGCCGTCCTTGATCAGGGCTATTGCCTCATCCGGCCGGGTTTCGCCCCAGATCGACCGTTCAGGGGCGTCGCCGTCATGGATTGCCCGGGCCTCTGCGGCAAAAGACATGCCGACATATTCCGAATTTTCCTCGACCTTGCGGCGCAAGGCGGCCAGCGCCACTTCAGCCGGGTTTGCAGGGGTGCGCAGCGATGAGGCCGGGGCAGCGGGCACTGCGTGGGGCATTGCGGCTTTGTCCGCGACCACTGCGGGTGACATCAATGCTTTGCTGATTTGCACCGAACCGCAGCTGGCGCAACTCACCAACCCCGCATTCTGCAGCGCCTCAAACCCTGCGGCAGACTGAAACCAGCCATCAAAGCTGTGTCCATCTTTGCATGTCAACGAGTAACGGATCATCGCCGGGCTTTCCTGTTGGGCTGCCCCATAGATAACCGCAGGACCGCCCGGCGCAATGGGCAGTCAGCTGCCAGCCCTATCAATTCGTCATGGTCCGGCCGATTTGCCGGCCTATATTGCAGTTAATTCGCCCTGACGCACAGAAGAATCCCATGCTCCGCGCGCTGATCATCACCACTGTTGAAGCATTGGCTTTGCCCTTTGCAGCCGGGGCCACTCTTGCCCGGTAGTCCCCGCTTTATCGGATCAGAGATCTATCGCGGCTCGACCTATGGCCCGTGGCATCCGCTGCGCGTGCCCCGCGTCTCCACAGTGATGGATTTAAGCCGCGCCCTGGGCTGGTTGCCGGCCGAAAGCTATATCAACAGCCCCCGCGCCAAACCGTCCGCTCTAATGGCATTTCATACCTCCGACTATATCGCTGCCTTGCTGGCCGCTGAGGGCGATCAGGCTGTTTCGGCAGAGGTCCGTGCCCGCCACCACCTTGGCACCCCGGCCAACCCGGTCTTTGGAGCCATGTTCCGCCGCCCCGCCACCGGGGCCGGGGCGGTTATCCTGGCAGCAGAGCTTTTGGCCAAAGGTGGTGTGATCTTTGCCCCCGGTGGTGGCACCCATCATGGGCTGCCAGACCGGGCCAATGGGTTTTGCTATCTGAACGATCCGGTGCTGGCGATTCTGTCACTGCGGCACCACGGGATCCACCGCATCGCCTACATCGATATCGACGCGCATCATCCCGATGGGGTCGAGGCCGCGTTTGCGCAGGATCCCGATGTGCTGATGGTCTCGGTCCACGAGGAAAACCGCTGGCCCCGCACCGGGGCACTGACTGACCGGGGCGCGGGCAATCTGTTCAACCTGCCGGTCCCGGCGGGGTTTCACGATGATGACATGGCGCTGGTCCGGGACGCGCTGATCCTGCCCGCCGTGCAGGCATTCCGGCCCGAGGCGATCATCCTGCAATGCGGGGCAGATGGCGTGGCCGAGGATCCGCAATCGCGAATGATGTTGTCCAACAATGCCCATTGGGCAATTGTCGCGGCCCTGCGCCACATGGCCCCCCGGTTTCTGGTGCTGGGTGGGGGCGGCTATAACCCCTGGTCCGTCGGGCGGCTCTGGACCGGGGTCTGGGGGGTGCTGAGCGGGCAAGAGGTGCCCGGTCATCTGCCCCCGGCGGCCCAGGCCGTGCTGGGCGCGCTGACATGGGAGGGGCGAACCCGGGTCAAAATCCCGCCCGCCGCCTGGGTGCGGACCCTGCGCGACGCGCCGCGCGATGGGCTGGTCAATGCCGATTTGCGGGCCCGTGTGCAGCAACTGGCTGAACGACTGCGGGTTGCCGCCTGAGCCGGGGCCAAACAATCCGGCAGCACCGCCGCATGACGCAAAAGTAAGGTGGGTTTTAACCCACCCCCCCTTGCGCAAGGGGGCAACTGCGCCGCAGATTGCCGGTTATGCAAACGCATCACCTCGCCCCGCTCGTCTTTGCACTGGTCCTTGCGACCGGTCCCGCCATAGCCGATACCGCCCTGATCGCGGTGGCCACCAACTTTGCGCCGGTGGCCACTGCACTTGCCCCCGGATTCAGCGCCGCCACCGGCCATCAGATCGAGGTCACCTCGGGCGCCACTGGCAAACTTTACGCCCAGATCACCGAAGCCGCCCCGTTTGATGTGCTGCTGTCCGCAGATACGTCCACACCGACCCGGCTCGGGGCCGAAGGTCTTGCTGACCCCGGCAGCCAGTTTACCTATGCTGTCGGCCAGCTTGCCCTGTGGAGTGCGGACCCCGCCCTGATCGGGCCGGATGGACCCGCTGCCCTGCAATCGGACAGCCTGCGCTTTGTCGCTATCGCCAATCCCGACCTGGCCCCTTACGGCGTCGCCGCGCGCGAAGTGCTGCAGCACCTTGGGCTGTGGGATGCTCTTCAGCCCAAGATTGTGATGGGCCAGAACATCGGCCAGACCTTTGCGCTAGTTGACAGCGGGGCGGCGGAACTGGGGTTTGTGGCCCTGTCCGCGCTGACCGGCACCGATGTCGGAGGGGGGCAGTGGATCGTGCCCACACAGATGCATGCGCCTTTGCAACAAGATGCGATCCTGCTCAACCATGGGGCGGATAACCCCGCGGCACTGGCCTTTCTGGACTTTCTGAAAACCCCACAGGCCAAAGCGCTGATCGCCGCCTCCGGCTATGCAGTTGCGCCCTGATGCCAGACCTCGGCCCGCTCTGGCTTAGCCTGCAGGTAGCGGCCTGCACGACCCTGGTTTTGCTGCTCCTCGGCACCCCTCTGGCCTGGTGGCTGGCCCAGACCCGGGCCCGGATCAGGCCGGTGGTCGAGGCGCTGACCGCCTTGCCACTGGTCCTGCCGCCCACGGTGCTGGGATTTTACCTGCTGATTACCCTCAGCCCGAATGCGCCGCTCGGCGCGCTGTGGCTTGACGCGACCGGCAGCACGCTGACATTTTCATTCGCCGGACTGGTCGTGGCTTCGGCGTTTTATTCACTGCCCTTCATGGTCCAACCCTTGCAATCGGCCTTTGAAAGCATCGGCAAAGGGCCACTTGAGGTCGCCGCCACTATGGGGGCAGGGCCTTTGGACCAATTTTTCAATGTCGCCACGCCGCTTGCGGCGCGCGGCTATCTGACCGCCATTGTGCTGACCATGGCCCATACTCTGGGCGAGTTTGGGGTGGTGCTGATGGTGGGCGGCAATATTCCGGGGCGGACGCAGGTGGTGTCCATCGCGATCTATGAAAAGGTCGAGACGATTGATTATGCGGCAGCCCATGTGCTGTCGGCGATCCTGCTGAGCCTGTCATTCGCCGTGCTGCTGCTGGTCTATACGCTGAACCGGCGCTTTCCGGTGCAGGCAGGCTGATGGGGCTGTCACTGGACATCACGCTGCGGTTTGGCACCTTCCAGCTGGCTTTGGCCGAAACCATAGCGCTGTCCGGGGTGACGGCAGTGTTCGGCCCGTCTGGCTGCGGCAAATCCACTCTGCTTCGGGTGATTGCCGGGCTGGAGCGGGGTGCCATGGGCCGGGTGGCGCTCGGGGCCGAGGTCTGGCAAGCGGCGGGTGTTTTTGTCCGCCCCGAACGGCGCAAATTAGCGCTGGTGTTTCAGGACGCGCGGCTGTTCGGGCATCTGTCCGTCGCCGGAAACCTGCAGTTCGCGGCCAGGCGGGCGGGAAACTCTCCCGGTTTCGGAACCGATGAAGTGATCAAAACCCTCGACCTTGGCCCGCTGATGACCCGCCGCCCGGCGCAGCTGTCAGGTGGCGAAAAGCAGCGCGTCGCCATCGGCCGGGCGCTCTTGTCGCGGCCCCGCCTGTTGATGCTGGACGAGCCCTTGTCCGCACTCGACAGCCAGCGCAAGGCCGAGATCCTGCCCTATCTGGAGCGTCTGGCAGGCGAGGGCCGGGTGCCGATGCTTTATGTCAGCCATGCAGTATCCGAGGTGGCGCGGCTGGCCACTGACATAATCGTGCTGCACAACGGGCAGGTCAGCCTGCGCGGGCCGCTGACCCAGGTGCTGTCTGACCCCGCCGCCGTGGCCCTGCTTGGGGTGCGGGATGCAGGAGCCGTGCTGACCGGCCTTGTGCAGGGGTATGACCCGGTCGATGGGCTGACCGAGGTGGGTCTTGATCAGGGCCGGCTGATCCTGCCGGGGCGGTTGGGGCCGGTGGGCGCACAGGTGCGGGTCCGGGTTCCGGCGCAGGACGTAATCTTGTCGCTGGCGGCACCCACCGGGCTGTCGGCGCTGAATGTGCTGGCGGTGACGGTGACCAGCCTGAGCGCCGGAACCGGGCCAGGGGTGGCGGTGGGGCTGGCTTGCGGGACCGACCGGCTGCTGGCGCGGGTGACACGCCGGTCTGCAGCGGCGATGGGGTTGACCGAGGGGATGCAGGTTTACGCAATCCTCAAAGCGACGGCGGTAGGTCAGCAAGATATCGGCAGCGGCGGACCAGAGGGGCGCTAAAGCGCATTCCAAAAAGTGCGAAGCGGTTTTTTGGAATAATGTGCGCGTCAAAATGAAAGGTTAAAGCGGGCCCGCTGATTCACATCAAAGTCAGCCCGCTTGAAGCCCGTTCAATACCACGACCAGACACATCGCCAGCAAGCGTCGCGCGACCATTCAGTGCAGATTGCTGGCCGATGTCATTGACCGGCCGTCTGGGGGTGCCAAGAATGACATTCTGGTCGGCGGGGCAGGCAATGCCATCATTGTTGGCGGGGCCGGATCGATCCCGGCTGTGGCCTTTGCCGAACAGTCCGATGGGACCACACTGGTCACCGTCGGCGACCCGCTGGCCCCGGTGTTCGAGATCCCCGTGCGCGAGATTTTCGGCACCATATCGCAAAGCGACATCGTCTTCTCGTTTCTGGGTTAATCCACTGCAAAGGGTGGGTTAAAACCCACCTTACTCTTGCCGCTTCTCTGGGTGCTAAATATCCCCGCCGGAGGCTCCTGCAGTTGGGCAGGAACCTCCGGTAGAGGTGCTTGAGCAAATGCCGAAAATGCAGCGTAAGGTGGGTTTCAACCCACGTCTGCTGATCAATAGCGCGCATCCTCCAACCCGCAAAACGGGTCCACCGGGTTTGCGCCGGTCCAGGGCGCATTTCCCAGCATCAGCTCGACCACCGCTTCCTGCATCTGATCCAGCGTGCAATAAGCGTTGATATAAGTCGGCACGCGGGGGGCGTCATACAGGTAATAGGGATAGCCAAACGAGATCATTGCGGTCGGCACATCATGCCAGAACCGGGCCATCGCCCCCTCGAACCCGCCCATCAGATCGGCCCAGTCGATGAAGATGCGCGACCGGGTCAGCAGGGTTTCCTCGCCGAACAAATACAGGATCAGATCGAAATCCACCGGGTTCAGCCTTGTGCCTTTTTCAAACACCGACACCTCGAAGCCGCGCTTACGCAGCAGGTCCGGCAAAATGAAACCGGCGGGCGGGTGGATCGGGCTGACGATGCCGCCAGAAATCACCAGCACCCGCCGATGCGTGACCGGGTTCAACGGCAACAGATTTTGCGTATCCTTGACCAAAGTGGGCGCGCGCCGGAACATGGCGGCGGCCTTGTCCCGGTTGCCCGCCGTGCCCATCCGCGCCAGCCCATCCGGCTGTGGCAGCCCGCGCCCCTGATGCAGCCCCAGGGCCGCCTTCAGCCCCAGCACCCGGGTCACCGCATCCTGCAACCGGGCAGCACTGATTTCGCCTGTCGCCACCGCATCCAAAACTGCCTGCAACTCGGCCTCGGGGTTGAGCGAAAACAGGATGATGTCGCAGCCATTGGCGATGATATCGACCTTGGCCTGGGTCAGGCCGGACCATGCATTCAGCCCCCCCATGACCGATGCATCCGAGACGATAACGCCGTTAAACCCCAATCGCCCGCGCAGCAGGTCGACATTCAGGGCATGGCTGACCGAGGCCGGGCGGAACGCCTCCAGCCCGGCGTCCGGATTGCTTGCGCGCACAAAGGCGGGCAAAGCGATATGGGCGGACATCACCGACAACACGCCTGCATCAATCGCGGCCCGGTAGAGGTTGCCAAAGTTCGCCTCCCAGTCCGCCATTGACAGCGGGTTCACCGTGGTCACCAGATGCTGATCGCGGTCATCGAACCCTTCGCCGGGCCAATGCTTGGCAGTGGCGGCAAGGCCATGGGCCTGAAACACCGCAATCTGCGCCAGCGCGTGGCGTTTGATCGTCTCCACGTCCCGGCCAAAGCCGCGCGTGGCGACAATCGCACTGCGCCAGGCGGCGTTGATGTCCAGCACCGGCGTGAAACTCCAGTTCACCCCCAGCGCCAGCGCTTCCTCGGCCATGATCCGACAGGTGTCGCGGGTCACCTCAAGATCGTCAATCGCCGCCAAAGCCAGCGGGTTCAGCACCGGGGTGCCGCCAGCGATGCTCATCCGGGACCCTTCCAGATCGGCGCTGATCAGCAGGGGCACGGCAGCACTGGCCTGCATAGCGGTCAGCAGTGCGTGTTCATGGGCAATATCAGGGCCGAAAAACCGGGTAAAGCCGCCGGGCCTGAACGTCTTGAGCTGCGCCAGAGCCGCCGGATCATCACCCATCGA
>JANOMH010000797.1:0-3275 GCA_031420215.1 Rhodobacterales bacterium
ACGGGCTGTTTTCCGCCGGCCAATTCCGCATCCAGTCCGGCGATCTGGTCTATGCCACCGAAAGCCCGGTGCTGCGGGCGCAGACCATCCTGTCACTGATCGGCAGTGCCTTTGGCGTTGCGGCACAAGGAGCGACGGCGGCGCAACGGTTGAATAACTAAGGCGGGGCCAGATCATGTCGCTGCGCACCATCCGGGCTGGGACACCACGAACTTCCCGACCTTTGTCAGAGTTACATTGGCGACACGGACCAGCAGACCCGCGCCGCCAAACGGGCAATACCGTCATCTGTTGGTAATCGCCTCTTCATCGCACAATATATCCATCGCCTTCTGCATCTCGTCCAGATGCCGGGCAACAGCGTGATCCAGATCCGCAACCGCCGCCCCCCGGGGCACCACGGCGGCATCGGTCAGATGCCTGAAGAACAGCGTCATGACGTGTTCAACGCCACTCTCGATGACTTCCCGGCAATCCGGTCCGAAATAGGCCCCCCGGACATGGGGGGCGGTGATGATTTCATAAGACGGGAAATAGCTGCAGCGGGCGAACTGCCGGGTCATCGCGGCGGCGGCAAGGCGCAGCACGGCCTTGGACCATGTTGTCGAGACATAGACATGGCGATTTTCATAGGTGGCATTCAGCGGGACCGGCGACACGGTCAGAATGATCCGCACATCGGGATTGATCCGGCGGATATAGTCCAGCGAAAACGCCATGTCCGCCACGGTTTCATCCAGATCGAAGTTGTGAAACGCAACCAGCTCCGGATCATATTCCCCCCCCGCTACACCGGGGGCCAGCGGGTAAACCGCGCCATCGCGGGGATCTGCCCAGCCTTCGGTCAGGCCCAGGGTAAAGACAAAAACATCCATCTCCTGCACTGCCCTGCGCACAGCCAGAAAATGCTGCGCCCGGTCGGCGTCAAGTTCGGCCTGCGACGCGAAACCATGGGGCTGAATCTGGGGCCGGAACGGGTCCACCACGGTGCCAGAGCCGTCCTTGGGCCAGCTTCTGACCACAGGTTCAAATTCACCATACGCCCGCAACAGCAACTGTTTCAGCTGCCGGGCGGTGTAGATATTGCCATACCGGGCGGTAAAGGCCCCATAGTTGAACTTATGCGCAAGGGCTGCATCAAACATCGGATGCGCCGGTTCCGTCACCAGATAATGATAGCCCGATGTGCGCAGGTAGCGCGCCACATGTTGGGCAAAGCAACTGCCCGCCGTGACAATCTTATCGGTCCGGCTGATCCTGAAATCGACCGGGCTCACCGGGTCAAACAAGGCCGCTTTTGCTATTCCGGGGTCTCTTTTCCAGAATTGCCGATCCGGCAGGCCGGTATAGGGATTGGGCTTTTTCATAGGGATACCCCTGCTGCCGCCACGATCTGATCAATCACCAGACGGCCATAGGCAGCATTGCCATGGGTCGGATCAGAATTCCAGTATTCCGCCTTCATCGCCCCGTCCGGCGCCACCGCAACCTGTGGCGGCCTGATGAACCCGATGCCCAACTTCTGACAGGCGGCCTGATACAGCTCCGTATGCAGGTCATAAATTTTGCACCGCAACGGCATCGGGCTGACACCCTGATGCAGCAGGGACCGGAATATGCCGGGAAATTTCGCAATATGCGCCGCATCGCCACAGGGCGGCGGTGAGGCCAGCTGGCAAATCGTGGTTGCAGAAAAATGCCGGGCAAGATCCTGCATCAATCCGAATGACTGATCTTCCAACCTGGCCCGCATCAAGCTGCGCATCATGTCTTCGGGGATGAAATGCCGGCCCGGATCGGCGGGAATACTGCCCATCGGGCCATCCCCGATCCGCACAGGGAGCGGGCTTTCGATCAGGCCAAGGATATTGTGGTAATTGCCCCGGATCGACAAGAACACATGCGTCACGCCCGCCACGGGCAAGAGCCCCAGGTTGATCCTGTTCGCCGTCTTATTGAAGAGGTCTGGGGCCGCGTTCAGATCGATGACAGAAATAACCTGCCGCTCGGCCGCGGTCAGCGCGCGGTCGATCGCCTGCACATGGCTCATGCCCAGCACCAGAACAGGTGTGCTGGCGCCAGGCCGCGTGATGTTCCTTTTGGATTGAATCCGGATGCTGACATACTTGGCAAATGCCCTGCCACGCTGCCAGACCGGACCAAGGAAGTTCCGCCGCAATCGGAGCTGGCAGGCCGCACTCTCGATCAGCCCGGCCAGGCGTGCGCCCGGCCCGATCACCAGGTGATTGTGATTGCCGATGATCTGCACCGACAGATTGGCGGCGCCATCTGCAGTGGAGGCAATCCCGACCTGGTTGTTTTTGCCGGTATCCGTGATCTTGATCTGCATGCCTTTCCTTCGCACCTATTTTCTGGTTTATCTGCCGGGCCCGATACTTTTTTGCAACGACGGATATTCATAGTCCGATGAATTTCTCAGCAATTCCTTAGGGTCATTGATCGGTAGACTCACAAATGTCAAAAATCGGGGCGCAAAGTGACATTTGACGCAGTATGGCGGCCATTGACCCTGCTTTGGGAATCAGAATAGCCCTTGCCTGTGATACGTCAGACCGGCAGGGGCGGAATTGCCGGGCGCGTCTTTTTCTCAGTCTCCTTACGGGTAGTACAGATGTTGAAATACCTTCGCATGATCTTTGGACCGACATCAGCCTTCGGCCTTGACATCCCCACGCTTGGAAATGTGCTGTATGATGCATCCGGGATGCAGATCGGCAATATTGATCTGATCCAGAGCAACGCCACCCATCTGCGGGTGGCGGGCTGGGTGATCGCCCCCGCGTGTCACGCTGCGCATGGGTCAGGGGCAGGTCAATGCAGCCCCGACCCTGACCCGTCCGGATGTGGCCGCCGCCTTTGGCATCAGCGCTGCGGCCGGGTTCGATCTGACTATGCCGCGTGACGCCGGACAGGCGCAATTGATTATCGCGCTGTCTGACACGCAGCATATCATCCAGCCGCTGCTGGTGCCGCACTTGCCCGCCCGCCAGCGCCGCAGGCTTGGCCTGGTGGGGTGATCGATCCTGCAGGTCTTGCCATGGCCCTGCGGATAAATTCCATTGGATTTTGTCTCGCGGCAGGATAAGCCCGGCCCGCTGCCTGACCCGCCCTTGCCCTGCCTGCCAGCGGCGCAAAGCCACCCCCTTTCTCGTGTTGCGGAATGTCTCACCCATGCTGAACCTCATGCCCCGCCTGTATGCCCTGTTCGGGCGCTATGCGGCACACCATCTGCGGGTCAGCAGCGCAGGCAATCC
>JANOMH010000798.1:0-3524 GCA_031420215.1 Rhodobacterales bacterium
GTTCCGGATCGAGCGCGACTCATTGGGCAGGTCCCAGCTTGAACTGGACGATGAAGCGCGGCTGGTCCTGATGCATTACCATTGGCCCGGAAACCTGCGCGAATTGCGCAATACCTTGCGCCACGCGATTGCCCTTGCCGATGGCAAACTGATCCGGCTGGACCATCTGCCCGATGACATTGTCGACGAGATTGCGCGCAAGGATCTGACCGCCCGGTCACAGTCTGAAGCGTCCAAGATCGAGGCCGCACTGCGCTATAACAGCGGCAATGTCTCGTTGACGGCGCGGTATCTTGGGGTGTCCCGGGCGACCTTGTATCGCAAGATTCAGATCAAGAAAGCGCGCGAAGAGAGTTGAGAAAATGGCCCGGATGTCGAACCCGGGCCATTGAAGATCAAAGTGAAAAACCACCATCTACAGCAAGGGCTTGACCCGTCACATGCGGGGCGCAGGCGAGGAAGACGACCATCTGCCCCATATCTTCGGGCGTCTGTGCGACACCTTGGGGCAGGAAAATCTGCTGGTGACGTTCCCAGGATGCTTCTTCGCTTTCGCCGGGATTGGCCCATTTGCCGGAAAAGCCGGTCTCCCCGCGCCACATGCCGGTGCCGACAATGCCGGGGCACAAGGCGTTGACGGTAATGCCGTCTTTCGCCACTTCCTTGGCGACGGCGTTGGTAAAGCCGATCACCCCGAACTTGGTGGCGCTGTAATGCGACAGGGCGGGAAAGCCCACTTTGCCCGCGATCGAGGCGGTGTTGATGATCCGGCCATACTGCTGTTTGCGCATCACGGCGACTTCGGCCTTGGTGCACAGGAACACGCCGCGCAGGTTGACGGCCATGCAATCATCCCATTGTTCGACCGTCAGCTCGCCGATGCCGCCCAGACTGACGATGCCCGCATTGTTCATGGCGATGTCCAGCCGTCCGAATTGCTTTTCCACCGCTGCAACCATGGCGGTCACGCTGTCGGGCTGACGCACATCGACCAAAATAGCCGCAGTTTTGCGGCCCAAGGCGGTCACCGCATGGGCACCGGATTCAGCCAGTTCCATGGTGTAATCGGCGATGACCACATCGGCCCCGGCCTGTGCAAGGCTGGTCGCGATGCCAAGGCCAATGCCGCGTCCGCCGCCGGTGACCAGCGCAACCCGACCTTCGAGTGAGAATTGAGACATCTGTTCCTCCAATTGAAGTCATCGGCCCGCAAATCCGGGGCCTTTGGCCCTTCAGCGATACCACTTGGGGCAAGGCCGGCAATTGTATCAAGTGGCCTAGGGGTGCGGCAGATGACTGTCACAGGAAAGACGGGTTGAGACAGTCGGATCGCTATCGGGCGTCACACAAGGCACAATTGCGCAAGTGCCCGGTATTCCGGCACATCCGGCCAGTGGGGATGCCAGACAGCAGGGGAGTTGGGGATGACACAGGTGTTTGCCGCCAATGCCTTGTCCGGGCGCACGGCGGTGGTGACGGGCGGGGGCAGCGGGATTGGATTTGCTATCGCATCGGCCTTGGCCGGGGCCGGGGCCAATGTCGTTTTGGTCAGCAGAAATCTGGAACGCCTGCAGACGGCAGCGGGCGATATCCGCGCTGCGGGTGGGCAGGCGTTGCCAGTTGTTGCCGATGTGCGCGACGAAGCGGCTGTCACTGCGGCCGTTGCGACTACGGTCAGTCATTTTGGCGGTCTGGATATCCTGATCGCCAATGCGGCGGGCAATTTCGTGCTGCCCTTTGCCGACATGTCCTTCAACGCCTGGCGGACCATGGTGGATATCGATCTGCACGGCACATTCCATTGCGCCAAAGCGGCCTATCCGGCGTTGAAAGCCTCGGCCTTTGGCGGGCGGTTCATCGCCATTTCGACCATGCGTGCGCTCGAGGGGTGGCCGGGATGCGCCCATGCGGCGGCGGCAAAGGCGGGCGTGATGTCATTGGTGCGGACGCTGGCAGTGGAATGGGGCCCCGATGGGATATTGTGCAACACCATCGCACCGGGACCGATAGCCGGGACCGAAGGCGTGAAGCGGCTGTATCAGGCGACGGGCACGGCCAGCGCCGAACTGGCGGGCGTGCCTTTGGGGCGGATGGGGCAGGGGGAAGACGTGGGGCATGCGGCACTTTACCTGTGCTCGGACGCGGGCAGTTTTGTGACCGGCACCGATCTGGTGGTAGATGGCGGAAGGTCACGGCAGCGGGGCACGGCTCCGGCGGTATAGGGGGCAGCATACGCAATTACGGCTTTCCGCCATGCTGTTATCGAATAGTCTTATCAGCTGGTTTTCAGGGCCTTTCCAATGGATACTCACGATCAAACCGAAGGGACCCGCAGTGGCGGTGACCGGACAGGAGGCTGACTTGACCTATACGTTGGACGACCTTGCAACCGAACAGCAAGACTTGCTGTTGGAGCATTTCGACTATGATTTCGCCTGGGCGCTTGGTCTGCGGATGCGTGACATGGCCGCCCGCGATGGCGTACCGGTCGGCATCACCGTTTCACATGGAACAGCGCCGGTTTTTTCCGTGCTGATGCCGGGGGCGACGCCGGACAATCTGGACTGGATGCGACGGAAAACCGCGGTTGTAAATCGGTTCCACCGCAGTTAGCTGGCCCTGCGGCTGCGGGCCGAGGCAGGGGGCTATGATTTCAACGCGCGGTTCGGATTGCCTGTGGCAGACTACGTCGCCAGCGGCGGCGGCGTGCCACTGATCCTGCGCGGCGGCACCCTTATTGGCACAGCGGCCGTCAGCGGCCTGCCGGATGTGGAGGATCACAGGATGGTCGTGACAGCACTAAGGGACTTGTTGGGCACGCAGCGGAGTTAAAGTGGTTTGCCTTCGATGTGTTTCGCTCACCGCCTCGCCCGATCCCGCCCCGGCGACGGCCGGGGCCTCGATGCTTTGACGAGAGACATCGGGACCCCGGCCTTCGCCGGGGCGAGATCGGGGGGAATGCGTCGCATAAAACCCAAACCGCTTGTCTTATGATGCCTCGGCCCTAACGTTTTGTCGTTGCGGGCCTGTGTGCCCGAAACTTCGCGGGCAAGTGGCCCGTAAAAAAGATGGGGCCGGAGCCTTTTCAGGATCCGGCCCCGCCCTTTTCAAATCGTTACTTCGGGTAGTCGACCGAGAAAGTCGTCGGATCATAATCCGGCCCCATCCCGCCCGTGATCAGCATGTCCGGCGCACCGTCCGTACCGACCATGTCCGAGATACGCAGCTGCGTGTCGATTGACGCAGTATTGTCGCCCTCGGTCACAGCGATCTGGCTGTTGATCGTGTGGATACACGCGACCGGCTTGCCAGCCAGCACGTGCAGCGCAACCTGGATCGAGACACCCATCATCGCAGGCGGATAGCCCACTTCCAGCAAGGGAACATCATGCGCCAGTGCAAGTTGCAGCGGTCCGTTCACGTCGGCAGTGGTGTGCGGCGGGATGGTGCCATCGGCCCAGCCTGCGTCGATGAAGGCTTCGATCGAGCCGGGGGTCATCAGGCCGTGGGCGGACCATACGGCA
>JANOMH010000799.1:0-8645 GCA_031420215.1 Rhodobacterales bacterium
GGCAGATATAGGGGGGCAGCAGTTCCATACAGGCCCAACCATTTGAAGATGATGAATTGCGGGATGATCGTCATCTGATGCGGCACCATCAGCGTGGCCAGTAACAACATGAACAACACCTCGCGCCCGCGAAACCGCACGATGGCGAACACGAATGCGCCCATCGAACAGGTCAGCACCTGGCCGATGGTCGAAATCACCGCGATCCGCAGCGAGTTGCCCATCAGGGTCGCCAGGTCCATATCGGCCCAGGCTTGGGTAAAGTTGGAGAGGGTGAATTCGCGCGGGATCAGCCGGTGATCAAACTGGTCGGCGGGCAGTTTCAGCGCGGTCGAAGCCATCCAGACAAACGGCCCGATCATCAGCATCGACCCCAGCAAAAGCAACAGGTAAAACACGGTGTTTTCGCGCATGTGGTTACCGAATGTGGGTTTGAGCAAATGCGCGTTTGACACCTATTGCCCCCACCGCTTTTGCAGCCGGGCATAGACTATCGTCAGCGCCATGATCATCAGCGTCAGCACAACCGCCTGAGCAGATGCATTGCCCATCCGGAAATTATTGAACCCTTCGCGGTACATGTTGAACACCAGCGTCGGTACCGATGACCCGCCGCCCTGAATTTGGGTCAGGATATAGACGTAGTCGAACGCCTGAAATGCGTTGATCGTCGACAGGATCACCTGAAAGAATATCGACGGGATCAGCAGCGGCAAGGTGATCCAGATGAACAGGCTGAACCGCCCCGCGCCGTCCAATGTTGCCGCTTCGTACACATTGCGCGGGATCGCCTGTAGCCCGGCCAGAAAGATGATCATCCCTTCGCCAACCGCCCCCCAGATGTTGACGATGACCACCGAATACAGCGCCATGTCGCGGCCCAGCCAATACACCGGGTCAAGCCCGATGCTGGTGATGATGCCATTCAGCGCCCCTTGGTCCTTGGCGTAAATCCAGCTCCACACCAACCCGACTGCGGTGGGCGAGGACACGACAGGCAGGAAAAAGAACAGCCGGAACAGGGATTTACCGACGATGTGCCGGTTCAGCAGCACCGCGATCAGCAGGGACAGCAGCACCGTGCCGGGCACGTAGATCGCCGAAAAGATCAGCGTGTTGATCAGGCTGGTGTTGAATTTCCGGTCGCCGGGCAGGTCGATGTAATTCTGCAACCCCACCCATTCGGGCGGCGTGAACAAGTCCCAGTCGAAAAAGCTGATCCCCACGGTGGCGGCGATAGACCCCAGTGTCCCCAGGGCCAGCCCGAGCAAGGTGGGCACCAATAATACGAATGCCCAGCCCCGTTCACGCCCTTTGGGGATCATCCCATCCGCCATTTAGTTGCCCAAAGTCGCGTCCGCCGTGGCGTCAATCTCCTCATAAGCCTCGTCCAATGACATCTCGCCGCGCCAGACCATGGCCAGATTGTCGCCCACGGCGCTCGCCCATTCTTCGTATCCCCGGAAGGATGGTTTGGAATGGGCATAGTCCAAAGCCGCGACAAACAGCGCGTGATCGGCGGGGGAAGGTTGGTCCAGATAGGCCGGGCCGGTGGCTGCGGCCTTGGATACCGGGATAGCGAACCCCAGGGCAGCAAGGGTGGATTGCCCTTCGTCCGACAGCACGTATTTGATGAATTCCCACGCTTCAGCTGGATGTTCAGTGGTCGAACTGGCCACGATCCCGGCTGAGTTGACCAATGTGGCGCGGCCCGCTGGCCCTTGTGGAAACGGCGCTACCCCCCATTCGAACGGTAGTTCGGAGTAGGCTGGCACCACCCAGTGCCCGGAAAACACCATGGCCGCGACCCCGGCCAGAAACCCGTCATAGCCATAGGATTCAAGGTCTTCGTCCGACATGATCGACCCGTCAACATTGATCATGCCGTCGATAAAGGCGAACGCATCCCGCGCCGCCCCTTGGGTCAGCAACGTGGTGGTTTCATCCGCCGAAATGATCTCCCCGCCAAAGCCGTAAACCAGCGGGCCCCAGAACGGCTCCATATCCCAGGCCTCTGTCGAGACACCCCATTGGTCGATATTGCCATCGCCATCGGTGTCGATCGTCAGGGCAGCGGCGGCGGCGCGGAAATCATCGGTGGTCCAACTGGCATCAGGATAGGGAATGCCCGCCGCATCAAACATCGGCTTGTTGTAATACATCACGATGGTCTGGAAATCGCGGGGCAGGCCATAGTAGCCGTCGGCGAGTTTATAGGTTTGCAGCGGCCCGTCATAGACTCCGGCCAAGGCTGAAGGGTCCGCGTCGATGAATGGTTGCAGGTTCAACAGAGTGCCGCGCGATTGCCAGTCAGGGTAAATCGGCCCGTCCATCGCAAAGACGTCCGGCGCATCGCCGCCCGCGGTCTGCACCCGCAGCTTGTCCCAATAGCTGTCCCAATTGGCGACCTCGACCTTGACGGTGATATCGGGATGGGCGGCGTGGAAATCGGCGACGACCTGTTCCCAGACTGCAATTTCCGGCGGATCACCCCACATCATATAGGTCAGTTCGGTGTCGGCATGTGCGGCAGTGGCCAGGGTGGCAAGGCTGGCGGCGGCGATAAGGTGTTTCATCAAAGTCCCCCAAACGGTATGAAATTGTTGCCAGCCTAACACCGGGTTGTCACATGACCAGATGTTTTATGCGGGTCGGGCGACGCGCAACCCGTCGCGGAACAGATGGATCAGCGCGGGATCGGGCAGGACGTGAACCACTTGTCCGGCCAAGGGGAAATCCCGCGCCGTCATGGTGAAAATGACTTCGGTCGTCCCCAGCAGTCCGGTCACATGGGTTTCATGCCCCATCATTTCGACCGCGCGCACAGTCACCGGCCAGCCGGTATCGGCGCGCGACAGGTGTTCGGGGCGGATGCCGAGGGTCAACGGGCCAGTAATATCCGGCGGCACCGGCAGGGTGGTGCCATCGGCCATGGTCAAGACCCCGCCCGCCAGATGCCCGGTCAACAGGTTCATCGGCGGCGTGCCGATGAATCCGGCCACAAATTCACTCGCGGGCCGGTCATACAGGTCCAGCGGCGAGCCGATCTGTTCGACATGCCCATCGCGCATCACCACGATCCGGTCGGCCAATGTCATCGCCTCGACCTGATCATGGGTGACATAGACCGTGGTCGTGCCAAGCCTTGCGTGCAGCGCCTGAATCTCGCCCCGCACCTTGCCGCGCAGCTTGGCGTCCAGATTGGACAAAGGTTCGTCAAACAGGAAAATCGCCGGGTTGCGCACGATGGCGCGGCCCATGGCGACGCGCTGCATCTGGCCGCCCGACAGTTCCTTGGGTTTGCGGTCCATAAAGGGGGCGAGGCCCAGGATATCGGCGGCCCGTGCAATGGCGGCGCGCGCCTGAACCTTGCCCATGCCCGCCATTTTCAGAGAAAAGCCCATGTTGTCGCGCACGGTCATATGCGGGTAAAGTGCATAGCTTTGGAACACCATCGCCACATCGCGGTCCTTGGGGGCGACCTCGTTCATCAGCTTGCCATCCAGTCGGATTTCCCCGCCGGTCACCGATTCAAGCCCGGCGATCATCCGCAACAGCGTGGATTTGCCACAGCCGGACGGGCCGACCAGCGCCACGAATTCACCATCCGCCACGTCCAGCGACACGCCATGCAGCACTTTGACCGTACCAAAGGCTTTGCTGACCTGATCCAATGCGAGTGTGCCCATGCGCGTCCCCCGGTACGTCAGGGGCAGGCTAAGGCCGCAATTTCCGCGCGGCAAGCAATCGTTCGGCCAGTTCGACAAAGCCCAGCCCGCCCCTAGCCTGGGTTACGTACACCGGGTCGGCGGTCATTTCGCCTTTGAAATCCAACACATTGGCCACGCCGCAGGAGTTCGGGAAAAACCCGAACATCGGCGCGTCATTCGGGCTGTCGCCGGCAAAGGCGCATTCGTTTTTGGTGGCGTCGAGATCGAGCCCAAGGATATCGGCGGCGAACCGGCGTGACATGGTCAATTTGTCATAGTCGCCATACCAGCCGTTCACATGGATCGAGGACACCTTGGCGACGGCCCCAGCGCTTTCGAATATCGCCTGAATCCGGGCCACGTCGACTTTGGGTAAAGCGGGCACATCCTCGCAAAAATCGATGGCCAGATCAGCCTCGCGGTAAAGCTGATCGGCGGAAATCGCGGCCCCCGGCACCTCGGTCAGAATTTGGGTCCGCAGCGCTTGCAGGCGAATACGGTCGGCAGCACGGGTTTCGGCGGGCACGGCAAAGGCACGGCGCATTATCCGGGCGGTCTGATCATAGGCGAAGTAGAATGCCCCATTTTCGCCCACCACCCCCGCCACCGGCCACATCCGGGCGATCATATCGCACCATCCGGCAGGCCGCCCGGTGATCGGGGCGACACTGATCCCGGCGCTGGTCAGATCCTCCAGCGCGCGATAGGCGCAGGCGGGCAGGCGGCCATGGGTGGTCAGTGTGTCGTCAATGTCGGTAAAGACCACCCGAATCCGGGCGGCAGTGGCATCGGGCATATCGGCAATCGAGCGCATGGCAGTGACTCTCTCGGGCGTTTTTTACAAATGCAACGAGCATGATACTTTTGTCAATAGCGCCGGGGTGTCGGGTCAATTCGGTTCCGTGCTGCCGCCCATGTCAATCAGGAACTTGATCAGGGGCTGCACTTTGGGCCCTTCGACCGCACAGGTGTCGGGCTTGTCCAACAGCGCAAAGGCCGGGCTGAAATAGCCCGCGTCATAGGCATCAACGCTAAGCCCCAGTTCATTATTGGCAATGATATCAGCGGCCCCGTTCAACAGCGACCATTCACCATCGGTGATTTCAAACCCGGGGCAGTTCATGCCGACCACCACGGCAGTGACAAGGGCGGTCAGCATTTCCTGATTCTGGCTCTCACTGAAATCAGGGAAATTGGGCATGGCCACGGCGATGGCCCCATCGGCATGGGACAAGTTGGGCAGGACAAGAGCGAGGGTCAAAAGCAGGGCATTGCGCATCGGGACACCTGTGAAAATGAAAGGGATGTAATGCAGTGTAGTCTGCACCCACGCGCTGGCTTTGTGAAGCCGTCCCCGCCCATTTGCTTGACCCTGCACCCCTGACCAATTAGGCGAAAGCCAACTGATTTTGCCCAAAGGACGCATCTCATGGCCAACCCATCCCTATTGATCCTTGCCGGTGACGGCATTGGCCCCGAAGTCATGGGCGAGGTGAAAAAGATCATTGGCTGGTATGGTGCCAACCGCGGCGTGCAATTCGATGTGTCCGAGGATCTGGTCGGCGGTTGCGCCTATGACGCGCATGGCACCCCGCTGACCGATACGACGATGGCCAAGGCGCAAGCGGTCGATGCGGTGCTGTTGGGCGCTGTCGGTGGCCCGAAGTATGACGTGCTGGATTTCAGCGTCAAACCCGAACGCGGGCTGCTGCGGTTGCGCAAAGAAATGGACCTGTATGCCAACCTGCGCCCGGCGCAATGTTTTGATGCTTTGGCCGATTTTTCCAGCCTGAAGAAAGAGGTTGTCGCCGGGCTGGACATCATGATCGTCCGCGAACTGACCAGCGGCGTCTACTTCGGTGAACCCCGCGGCATTTTTGTCGAGGGCAACGAACGGGTGGGCATTAACACCCAGCGCTATACCGAATCCGAGATTGCCCGGGTCGCCCGGTCTGCGTTCGAGCTGGCCCGCAAACGGTCTAACAAGGTCTGTTCGATGGAAAAGGCCAATGTCATGGAATCCGGCGTGCTGTGGCGCGAAGTGGTGACCAAAGTCCATGCCGAGGAATACCCGGACGTGGCTCTGTCGCATATGTATGCTGATAACGGCGCAATGCAGCTGGTTCGCTGGCCCAAGCAGTTTGACGTGATCGTCACCGATAACCTGTTCGGCGATTTGCTGTCCGATGCTGCGGCGATGCTGACCGGCAGCTTGGGCATGTTGCCCTCTGCATCGCTGGGGGCCCCAATGGCGAATGGCCGGCCAAAGGCGCTGTATGAGCCTGTGCACGGGTCCGCCCCCGACATTATGGGGACAGGTAAAGCCAATCCGATCGCCTGTATCCTGAGCTTTGCGATGGCCCTGCGCTACTCGTTCGGCATGCTGGATGAAGCTGCCCGGGTCGAGGCGGCAGTGGCGAAAGTGTTGGCCGACGGGTTGCGCACCGCAGACCTGCTTGGGCCGCAGGGTGGCGATGCGATCACCACGACGCAGATGGGTGACGCGATTATCGCGGCACTGGATGCAAGCCTGTAAATTAACCCGCGTGTTCGACTGGCCGTCAGACCAAAAGTCTGGCGGCTTGGTCGAGGAACTAGTCGATCACGACCGACCGTTTGCGCAAGGGCGCAAGGGTCGCGGAATAATGGGCCACATCTGATTTAAACCCCAGCTTCAGCTCTTGGCTGGGGGCCGGCGCGACAGACGGCAAAGCAGCGACGCCTGCCTGTTCGTCAGCGGACTGACGCAATTTTGCCTGGATCCCACGCCAGGTGCCTTCAAAGAAGGCTGTCGACTGTTTGGCCACCGGCCAATCGCGATCAACCAGCTGATCACGGCCTTGAAAAAAAACAGAGATAGCTACCCCGTTCACGTTCACTTCCCCCCAGTAAAAAATTTAACCCCAGCAGTGGCATTGCCGGTTGATCGGGCCGCAGCGCCCATCCCAAGAATCGCTCATAAGTTGAATCAGTGATTCTCAGAAGGGGGAAAATTTGACTTGGGTTGACCTTGGTCGTTCAATCTAGGATGCAGTGCAAATACGTCACATTGTAGTGGAAAGATTCGGCCATGGGCTCCAATGCAAAGGGTGCGCTGCTGGCTCTGCTGGCCTTTGGGGTCTATGCAACGCATGACGTGGTCGTCAAATTCATGGGCGGGACTTATAATCCGGCGCAACTGATTTTCTTCAGCGTCTTGTTCAGCTTTCCCCTCGCCATGCTGATGATGATGCGCGACCCAAATCCGGGCACGTTGCTGCCGGTGCATCCGTGGTGGATTGCGCTGCGGACCGGGGCTTCGGTGCTGACCGGGATTACTGCGTTTTATGCGTTTTCAGTGCTGCCGCTGGCGCAGGTCTATACAATCGTCTTTGCCACCCCGCTGCTGATCACCATGCTGGCGATCCCGATCCTGGGTGAAAAGGTCCGGATCCGGCGCTGGATGGCGGTCATCGTTGGCCTGTTCGGGGTGATGGTGGTGCTGCGCCCCGGCTCCACGGAACTGACCCTTGGCCATGCTGCCGCCCTGTTGGCCGCGATGGGCGGGTCGGTGGCGACAATTATCGTGCGCAAGATCGGGGCAGAAGAACGGTCGGTTGTCTTGCTGCTCTATCCGATGGTGGCCAACTTCGTGGTGATGGCTCTGGCGATGCCGTTTGTCTATCAGCCGATGCCGATTGAACATCTGGGTCTGTCGGCGCTGATGGCCCTGCTCGGCTGGTCCGGCGGGGTCATCATCATCGCCGCCTATAAGGCGGGCGAGGCGGTGATCGTCGCACCGATGCAATATTCGCAGATCATCTGGGCTACGGCTTATGGGGTGCTGTTTTTCAATGAATTCCCCGATACCGGGACAATCATCGGGGCGGCCATCATCATTGCCAGCGGGTTGTATATCGTCCTGCGCGAAAGCCGCACCTCGGTGTCGGCCAACAAACCCGTGCTGCATTCCAAAAGCCGCCCCGATACCGGCACCAGCCCGCGCAACAACCTGCTGGAGCGGATCGTGTTGGCCCGCCGGGCGCAGGGCACCGGGCCGATGCCAGAGCGCGATCCGGAATAACGGGCTTGCAAAACGGGTGCGCCCGCGATACCCCGCGCCCACGGTCGGAGTGTAGCGCAGCCTGGTAGCGCACCTGCTTCGGGAGCAGGGGGTCGGAGGTTCGAATCCTCTCACTCCGACCAAAAAATCCCCCCTGAATTTATACAAAAAAGCCCCGGCGTTTCCACCGGGGCTTTGTCTTACCGTCCGAAGCGAGCAGCCTTTCTCCGCCGCTGCCTCTTCCGCCATTTCTTTGCCAGTGGTCTGGTCGATGGTCTTCATCGCCAACCGGACCTTGCCACGGTCGTCAAAGCCCGAGATCACAGTGAATGCAAGAAGGTATGAACAATGCACGGCCTTGTAACCCTGACCATATGGACGGTGTAGGAAACTTCGCTACCAGCGAAGTTTGGAGTTGCAACTAAGCGCACTTTTGCTTCAAGATTCGAATCAGGTAGACGCCCGCCGTCTTCTTATCTTTCAGTCCTAAGCCCTAGTAAGCTCGTCAGGACGGAAAGGCCCGGCAGTGAGAACAAACTCGTTCCCACCGCCCGTGTCGAAACCGGAAATATGAGCATACGCTCACCGGTTTCGGCCATTTGCAAACTGCCATATCGGCCTCCTTTTGCGGGTTCTGGGCGTGTCCCAGTCCACTGGAGCCACCGCGCGCGCCCCAGAATGGGATTGATTGCGGTGAGGAGGTCGATGGCGACGACGGGCGTCTGGCGTATTGTGGACACATGCACCCCTAGAGGGTCAACGCCAATTATGCACTATATGAAGGATTTATTAAGTTGACTTCGATTCAAGGCAGTGGATTCAAACAATTAGAAAGTGGCATGTATCCCAAGAGAAACGTATGAAACAAAAAGCCCCGGCGTTTCCACCGGGGC
>JANOMH010000800.1:0-4844 GCA_031420215.1 Rhodobacterales bacterium
TGTGGCGCTGCTGCTGGGGCTGACGGACGAGGAATCGCAGGCCGACCGGACGCCGTGGTGGTTGCTGTTGCTGCGAATGCTCGCCGTTGCCGCCGTGATCATCGGCTTTGCCGGGCCAGTGCTGAACCCGCAGACTGAACGGGCGGGCACAGGGCCGCTGCTGGTGCTGATGGATGCCACATGGGCCGATGCCCGCGACTGGGACAGCCGGATGCAACGGGTCGATGCCCTGCTGGACGAGGCGTTGCGGGCGGGCCGCACCGTCGCCGTGGTGCCACTGACCCAATTGCCCGAGACGGTGCAGTTTGTGGCGGCTGATGTGGCCAAGCGGGACTTGCCCAATATCAAACCCGCCGCATGGGAGCCGGACGGGGCGGCGCTAACGGCTTGGACCGGCACCTTGACCGGTGAGTTCGAGACATTTTGGCTGTCTGACGGGCTGGCCCGCGACAGCCGCGATCCGCTGCTGACCGCATTGGAAACCCATGGGCTGGTAACGGTGTTTCAGACCCCGCGCCAGACTTTGGGCCTGCGCCCGGCCCGGTTTCAGGATGGGGCGATTATGGTGTCTGCGGTGCGCACGCCGGTGGGCCCGCAGGTGGAAACACAAGTGGCGGCCATCGGGCTGGACCCATCGGGCGTGGAACGGCAGCTGGCCGTGGTCCCTCTGATCTTTGCCCCCGGTGACGGCGTGGCGGAAATCCCGATGGACCTGCCGCAGGAATTGCGCAACCGGGTCAGCCGGTTTGAGCTGGTGGGAGTGCGGTCGGCGGGGGCGGTAAGCCTGACCGATGATGCCCTGAAACGCCGCGAGATTGCGCTGATTGCCGGGTCGTCGGACCGAGAGGGCCTCGAACTCCTCTCCCCTTTGCATTACCTGCACGAGGCGTTGGCCCCGAATGCCGATCTGATTGACGGCGAGAACGCAGGCTCGATTGCCGAAATCATTCAGGCCAATCCGGACGTGATCATTCTGGCCGATGTCGCGACGTTGGCCGAGGGCGAAGCGGCAGCTGTTCAAGAATGGGTCGAGGCGGGCGGGCTACTGGTCCGGTTTGCGGGCCCAAGGCTTGCGGCCAGTGATCTGGGCCGCATCGCCGAAGACCCGCTGTTGCCGGTGCGGTTGCGCAGTGGGGGCCGTGATGTCGGCGGGGCGATGAGCTGGGGCGAGCCGAAGTCCTTGGCGGCCTTTGCGGAAACCTCGCCGTTCTTTGGGCTGCCGGTGCCTGATGATGTCACTGTGAACGCGCAAGTCATGGCCCAGCCGGACCCGACCCTGGCCGACCGGGTGATTGCGCAACTGACCGATGGCACGCCACTGGTGACCCGCAAGTCATTGGGTCAGGGGCAGGTTGTGCTGTTTCATGTCACCGCCAATGCGGAATGGTCCACCTTGCCGCTGTCCGGCCTGTTTGTGCAGATGCTTGAGCGGCTGGCGGTTTCGTCGCGCCCGGTGGGGCCGCTTGAGGAAGATCTGGCCGGAACCACCTGGGTGCCCGAGGCGGTGCTGGATGCGTTTGGCAGCCTGACCGATATCGACACCCTGCCCGGTGTGCCGGGCGAGGAACTGGCCAAAGCGGTGCCCGGCCCGGCCCTGCAACCGGGCCTTTATGCGGGCGAGGACCGGCGGATTGCGGTGAATGTGATCGGGGCCGAGACAGTGCTGGCCCCGGCGGCATGGCCCGCCCGAATTGTGGTCGAGGGGATGGCGGCGTTGCGGGAAACATTGTTAAAGGGCTGGCTGTTGGCATTGGCGGTGGGATTGCTGGTCATTGATATTCTGGCATCTTTGTTCCTGTCAGGCCGGTTGCGCGGGGCGCGCTCTGGGCTGGCCACGGTGCTGGCGCTGGTCCTGTTGATCCCGCTGACCCCGCAGGCCCGGGCGCAGGCGCTGTCAGCCGGGGATTTTGCGTTGCAGGCGGTTTCGGCGGTGACTCTGGCGCATGTGATCACCGGGGACGCGAGCGTGGATGACGAGGCGCAGGCGGGCCTGTATGGTCTGTCCCAGACCTTGTTTCAGCGCACCTCGGTTGAACCCGGCACGCCGATGGCGGTGAATATCGAAACCGATGAGCTGGCGTTTTTTCCGTTTCTGTATTGGCCAGTCACAGCCAATCAGCCGCTGCCGTCGCAGGATGCTTATGACAAGCTGAACTCTTATCTGCGGCAGGGCGGCATGATCCTGTTTGACACCCGCGATGCGGATATCGGTGGGTTTGGGTCAGGCTCGCCCGAGGGGCGCAAACTGCAAGCCATCGCCCGTGGCCTTGATATTCCGCAGATCGAGCCGATCCCGCCAGACCATGTGCTGACCCGGACCTTCTATCTGTTGCATGAATTTCCGGGCCGGTTCATGGGCCCGGAGCTTTGGGTCGAGGCCGCCCCGCCCGGTGCCGAACTGGTCGAAGGGATGCCGTTTCGCAACCTCAATGACGGGGTCACGCCGGTGGTGATCGGCGGCAATGACTGGGCTGCCGCTTGGGCGATGGATGATTATGGGACCTACCTGTATCCGGTCGGGCGAGGTTCAGCCGGGGAACGGCAACGCGAGATGGCGTTCCGCTTTGGGGTTAATCTGATCATGCATGTGCTGACCGGGAATTATAAGTCCGATCAGGTGCATGTGCCGGCGCTGCTGGACAGGTTGGGGCAATGATGCAGGTGCGTTGGCGTGATCAGTGCGGGAGCCTCCGGCGGGAGTATTTTTACAACTCCGAAAATACAAGGATGAGTTGGTGACCGAGCAGTTGATCCTTGATCCATTGGTGCCATGGCTGGTGCTTTGGCTGCTGGCCGGGTTGGCGGCACTGGGCCTTGCCCTTGCCATTTGGCGCAGGCTGGCGGGCTGGTGGCTGCGTGGACTTGCGGGGCTGGCCCTGTTGGCGGCCATCGCCAATCCGTCCCTGCAGGCCGAAGATCGCCAGCCTTTGGCTGATATCATTGTCGCTGTTGTGGATGAAAGCGCCAGCCAGCGGATTTCAGACCGGGCGGATCAAACAGCGGCGGCTTTGGCTGGTTTGAGGGCCGAAGTGGCCGCCCGCCCCAACACCGAATTGCGTGTCGTCACCGTGGGCGATGCCGAGGGAGATGGCGGGTCGCTGGTGATGACTGCGTTGTCAGAGGCCCTCGCCGAGGAACCCCAGGGCCGGATTGCCGGGATTGTACTGATCACCGATGGCCAGATTCACGATATCGAACGCGCCCCCGGCCTGCCCGCGCCGTTGCACACGCTGTTGACCGGCCATACGGGCGACTGGGATCGCCGGCTGATCGTGCGCAATGCCCCGGCCTTTGCGATCATGGATGAAGAGGTCAAGCTGACCCTGCAAATCACCGATCAGGGGGCTGCCCCGGAACTGGGCGGGCTGGCCGATCTGTCCATTTCCATCGACGGTGCCCCGCCGATGCAGTTTCAGGTGCCAATCGGCCAGGATATGGAATTGCCGATCGTGCTGCCGCATGGCGGGATGAACGTGTTGCAGTTTCAGACCCCGGTGATGGATGGCGAACTGACCGACCGCAACAATGCCGCCGTGGTCCAGATCAATGGTGTGCGCGACCGGCTGCGCGTGCTCTTGGTGTCAGGCGAGCCGCATGCCGGTGAACGGACCTGGCGCAACCTGTTGAAATCCGACAGTTCGGTTGATCTGGTGCATTTCACCATTCTGCGCCCGCCAGACAAGCTGGATGGGGTGCCGGTCGAGGAATTGTCGCTGATCGCTTTTCCGACGCGGGAATTGTTCATCGACAAGATCGACGAGTTCGATCTGATCATCTTTGACCGCTATCGCAGGCGCGGCATCCTGCCGCCGGAGTACTTCGACAATATTGCCCGCTATATCAATGAGGGTGGGGCAGTGTTGGTCACTGCCGGGCCGGAATATGCGACGGCGGATTCGATCTATCGCTCGGGCCTTGGGTTCGTTCTGCCGGGTGCCCCGACAGCGCGGGTCATTGAACAGGGCTTTACCCCGGAACTGACCGATTTGGGCCAACGCCATCCGGTGACCGAAGGGCTGGAGACGTTTTCACCGCCGCCCGCCACCGGCGATGGACCGGGCTGGGGCCGCTGGTTCCGGCAGGTCGACGTGATCCCAGCCGAAGGGGCCAACGTGCTGATGAATGGCCCCGAGGACAAACCGCTGCTGCTGCTCAACCGCGTGGGCGAGGGCCGGGTGGCCTTGCTCGCCTCGGATCAGGCCTGGCTGTGGGGCCGGGGTTTCGAAGGCGGTGGACCGCAGCTGGAACTGCTCCGCCGCTTGGCCCATTGGATGATGAAAGAGCCGGAGCTGGAGGAGGAAGCCCTGTGGGTCGAACCCACCGGCCAAACGATGCGGATCATCCGCCGGACTCTGGAATTGCAGACGCCGGATGTCACTGTGACCGGACCCGATGGGACCGAGACCGTGCTGACCCTGCCCGAGGTCAGCCCCGGCCGGTTTGAATTGCTGTGGGTGGCCCCGGAAATGGGCCTTTATCGCCTGACCGATGGCACCCTGAGCACCGTCATCGCACTGGGGCCAGCCGCCCCGCGCGAGTTCGAGCAGACTATCGCGTCGGGCGCCGTGCTGCAACCGCTGGTGGACAGCACCCAGGGTGGGGTCTTGGCGATTGCGGATGGACTGCCCGATTTGCGCGAAGTCCGCGTTGGACGCCCTGCCGCCGGGCGTGGCTGGATCGGCATCACCCCGCGCGAGGCGTATCGGACGGCGGATATCACGATTACGCCGCTGTTGCCTGCCTGGGCGTTTTTGCTTTTGGCATCGGTGTTGATCCTTGGGGCGTGGTTGCGCGAAGGGCGGCGGTAGGTTTTGCGGGCGCGTGGGTTTCACCCACCCTACGTG
>JANOMH010000801.1:0-1555 GCA_031420215.1 Rhodobacterales bacterium
GTTCTTGCCTCGGTCGCGCTCCGTTCCGCCTGGGTCCACGACCCATCCGTCAGCTTAAAGACATGCATATATCTCTATGCCGGCATACGCTAAGCGGTGCCATGCCGGAGGTGCACGGCGCTAGCGCACCAGGCCGTCGCAGGGCCGCTGCCGGTCCCGCTTTCAAGCGTTGAGGCCGCTCGCTTTGCCGTTTAGGGTAAGGGATGAGCGATCCAGAATCCGAAGATAAACCCTCGCCCGACGATCTCCCGTCGGGCCTGTCGCAGCCTTTCGCTGAAGCGGAAGCAAAAGCACGACGGATGTTGAGGGATCGCGGACTCAGCGAGGACGCGATTGATGCTGAACTCAGGCGCATTAGGCGTCGCAGCAGTCTCGACTAGAGCAGGTTCCCTGAAACACGAGTCGAAGGGATTCCCGGCCGCGTCGAATGCTGATTCAGCTTCTGCAGGATTGAGCGGGAGGCGGGAATGGGCAGACCCTACAGCATGGATCTGCGCGAGCGGGTCGTCGCTGCGATCGAAGGCGGGATGTCGACCGGAGAAGCGGCCGACCAGTTTTCGATTGGCAAGGCGACGGCGGGTGCGTGGGCGCGATTGAAGCGGGCGACAGGCAGTCTCGCACCTCCCAAGCAGGGAAAGCCGAAGGGCTCGGTGCTGGACGCGCATGCCGCTTTCATCCTGGGGCTGATAGAGGAGAACCCTGACGTGACGCTTGATGAGATCGCCGCGCGCCTCGCTGGTGAGCGCCGTGTCGTGGTTGTCAGAACGGCGGTGTGGAAGTTCCTCGATCGGCGCGACATGACGCACAAAAAAAGACCGCGCATGCGAGCGAGCAGGAGCGCCCCGATGTGAAGGCGGCGCGTGAAGCGTGGCGTGAGAGGCAACCCGAGCTTGACCCCCGGCGCCTGATCTTCATCGACGAAAGTGGCCTCTCAACCAAGATGGCGCGCCTGCGAGGATGGGCGAAGAAGGGAGAGCGTTGCCGAGCGGCGATCCCGCACGGACACTGGAAGACCGTCACCTTCGTCGGTGGATTGACGGTCAACGGCTTTATCGCGCCCATGTTGCTCGACGGTCCCATGGATGGAGAGCCGTTCGTGGCCTGGTGTGAACAACTGCTCGCGCCGGCGCTCGCCGAGGACAGCATTGTCGTCATGGACAATCTCGCCGCGCACAAGGTTGCCGGTGTGCGCGGGGCCATCGAGGCGCGCGGCGCAAGCCTACTCTATCTGCCGCCCTACAGCCCCGACTTGACCCCGATAGAGAACGGCTTCTCCAAGATCAAAGCGCACATGCGGAAGCTCGCCGCGAGAACCATCGACACGCTTCACGAAGCTGCCGCAGATGCCCTTGGAACCGTAACCCCAAAAGACTGCACCAACTTCTTCGTCCACGCCGGATACGGCTCGCATTAAGAGGAATCTGCTCTAGCGGCTGGCGGCGCTGCGGTGTTGCTGGTGACAGCAATCTGGGCAGGAACCCGCCCGCGCGCTGCTGCCACTTCCCCGTCAGCAATGACGCTGTGACGCGGTTGCGCCGGCGCCGACGGCGGCCAT
>JANOMH010000802.1:0-3591 GCA_031420215.1 Rhodobacterales bacterium
TGGAACTGATCGCCGCCGAAAAAGCCGGAATCATGAAGCGCGGTGTGCCGTGCATTGTTGGCCCGCAGCATGGCGTGGCACTGGATGTGATCGAGGACAAAGCCCGCCGGATTGGCGCGCCGCTGCTGGCCTATGGTCAGCACTGGCATGTCAGCGCGGACCGGGGCAGGCTGATCTATCAGGATGATCACGGGCTGCTTGATCTGCCCTTGCCGAACCTGCTTGGGCCGCATCAGGTGATGAATGCCGGGGCTGCGCTGACGGCGCTGCGCTACCTGCAAAAGGGTGACACGGCCTATGAGGCGGCTGTCACCCAAGCCTACTGGCCCGCCCGGATGGAGCACCTGACCAGTGGCAAACTGGCCGATCTGGCCCGCCCCGCAGACCTTTGGCTCGATGGCGGACATAACCCCGCGGCGGGGGTGGTGCTGGCGCAGACCTTGCAGCAACTGCCGCCCCGGCCCACGCATCTGATCTGCGGGATGTTGAACACCAAGGATATCGCTGGTTACCTTGCGCCGCTGGCGAAGGTGGCCAAATCTCTGACCGCCGTTTCGATCCCGGGCGAAGCGAACACCATCCCTGCAGCCGAAACCGCCGCCATTGCCACCCGCGTCGGCCTGCTTGCAACAACGGCAGATTCGATTCACGAGGCCATCACGTCGATTACGGCGCAACATCCGCATGCCCGTATTCTGATCTGCGGCTCGCTTTATCTGGCGGGCCATGTTTTGCGAGAAAACGCATGATCCGCACCCTGGCCTTGCTATCCCTGATCGCCGCCCCTGCAGATGCAGCCGTCGTCCATATCTGTTGGATCGGCGCCAACGGCTATACCATGACCGGCCGGATGGAATTCCCCGACAGTTTGTTGACCGCCCCCTTGGTGACCGAGGCGGACCTCAGCAGTTTTCACATCACCGGTTATTTGGAGGGGCAGCTGATCGGCAAATGGGACATGGCCAGTCGTGACGCGCTGACCACATGGTATTTGCGCTATTTCCCCGACACGATGACCTTTCCGACGACCGGTGAATTGCCCAGTCCGACTGGAATTGATCAGGGTTGGAACGCCAATGGGGATGTCACCGATTGCGGCAGCCCCGGGTTTGGGTTCAATGCGGCCAATTACGCCCAGGACGTTTGCCTGAACGGGATCTGGGTCGAGCCATCCGGCATGCCGCCGGAAACCCCGTTCAAAGCCAGCACCGAAGCCCCCTATACGCCCGATTGCGCAGGGCCTGCCTTGGTCAGTAAACGCTGATCCCATGTGCGCGAACGCACCTTTAATGGCGGGTTCCCACGGCATATGTTCATGCCAACACATCACGCGAGGCCCGCTATGACCATCGAACTTGGCATCGACACATTCGGCGATTCAACCCAGACCCCGGACGGCATCCTGTTGCCGCATGATCAGGTCCTGCGCAACGTGCTGGCCGAAGGCATTTTGGCCGATCAGGTCGGGATCGACTTTTTCGGCATTGGCGAACATCACCGGCCCGATTTCGCCGTTTCCACGCCTGAAACCGTGCTGGCGGCCATTGCGTCGCGCACGGCGCGCATTCGGCTTGGGTCTGCGGTGACAGTGCTGTCCTCGGACGATCCTGTCCGGGTGTTCCAGCGGTTTTCCACGCTGAATGCCCTGTCCAATGGCCGGGCCGAAGTGATCCTTGGTCGCGGGTCATTTACCGAAAGCTTCCCGCTGTTCGGTCTCGACCTGCGCCAATACGAGGTGTTGTTCGAGGAAAAGCTTGATCTGTTCGTCAAACTGATCCGGCAGGACAAGGTCACCTGGTCCGGCACCACGCGCGCGGGCCTGAAAAACCAGACCGTCGTGCCCGCACTGGCCCCCGCCGGATTAAGCACCTGGATCGGTGTCGGCGGCAGCCCGGAATCGGTGATCCGCGCCGTCAGCCATGAACTGCCGATGATGCTGGCGATCATCGGCGGCAGCCCGTCCCGGTTCCGGCCGTTTGTGGACTTGTATCATCAGGCTTGGGAACAAACCGGTAAACCGTCCAAACCCTTAGGCGTGCATTCCATGGGGCACATTGCCGATACCGATGAAAAGGCCCGCGAAATCGCCTGGCCGCATTACCGCGTGATGCGCAACCGGATCGGGTCGGAACGCGGTTGGCCGCCGGTGACCCCCGAGGAATATGCGCGCGAGATCAGCCATGGGTCGCTTTATATCGGCTCCGCTGAAACCGTCGCCCGCAAAATCGCGAACACCGTCCAGGCGCTGGGCCTGAACCGGTTCGAGATGAAATACAGCCTGGGCACCCTGCCACATGAAAACAGCCTGCGCACGATCGAGGCTTATGGGACCAAGGTCATGCCGATGGTGCGCGATATGGTGACGGCGAAACCTGTCTTGGTCTGAGCGGGATCAGCATAACGCCCCAGTGGGGCGTTTGCCCCGCTCACGCAGAGGGGCGGTCGTTGTAGGCCTTTCTGCACAATCCAATCAGAGGCCAGCGCCTGCCGTGCGCAGGTCAGGCGCTGACCGGTCACGCTAAGGCGTGCCGGTCGGATTGCCGTGGGGCCTGCCATGGTGTCACATTGGCAAACGCTCAGTTACTTCCCTGCGCCGCCGTCACTGACGCCTCAAGAATATCCATCGCCTCGGCAAATACCTCGTCCTGAATCGTAATCGGGGCGAGGAAGCGGATCACATTGGCATAGACCCCGCAGGTCAGCAGGATCAGGCCGCGCTTCAGCGCCTCATTCTTCACCCGGTTGGTGAAATCAGCATCGGGCGTATGCGACGTGGGCAGATTGAACTCCACCGCCACCATGAACCCCGGCCCGCGAATATCGGCAATCTGCGGGGTGGTAGACCGGATCGACTCCAGCCGCTGGCGCAACCGGGACCCAAGCTCATTGGCCCGCCCGCACAGATCCTCGTCCTCGATCACGTCTAACACGGCGTTCGACGCGGCAATGCCCAAGGGATTGCCGCCATAGGTGCCGCCCAGCCCGCCGGGGCCAGCGGCATCCATGATGGTCGCGCGACCGGTGATCGCGGCCAAAGGCAACCCACCAGCCAAGCCCTTGGCCATGCAGGTGATATCGGCCACGACATCGTAATGCTGCATCGCAAACAGCTTGCCGGTGCGGGCAAAGCCGGTCTGGACCTCATCCGCAATCAGCACGATGCCATGCTCGTCACACAACTTGCGCAAGCCGCGCATCAGTTCGGCGGGGGCCTGATAGAACCCACCTTCGCCCTGAACAGGTTCGATGATGATGGCGGCCACACGGGCGGGGTCCAGATCGGCCTTGAACAGCTGGTTGATCGCTTTCATCGCCTGATCGGTCGTGGTGCCATGCAGGTCAATCGGGAACGGAACGTGGTAGATATCCGGCATCATCGTGCCAAACCCGGCCTTGTAGGGCTGGACCTTGCCGGTCAGGGACATGCCCATAAACGTCCGGCCATGAAACGCGCCACCAAAGGCAATGACCGCCTGCCGACCGGTGGAAAACCGGGCGACCTTGACTGCATTCTCGACGGCCTCGGCCCCGGTGGTCACAAACACCGTGCGCTTTTCGAAATCACCGGGGACCAGAGCGTTCAGCCGCTCG
>JANOMH010000803.1:0-2065 GCA_031420215.1 Rhodobacterales bacterium
CGATTTCGAAGTGGCGCTGATCGCCAACCCGGCCAGTGTCAACGACATCCTGCTGTGACCCCAACACTTTGGATGATCCTGCAACATTCCCCATGACCATTTCGCGGGGCTGCCCCCCCGGAGCGCACAGCCCGGAGGGACCGAATTCCGGTCATTTTCTTGTGGCGAAGTGGCCCTACATCCACCGGATTTGATTGCACTATCGTCGTTTTGATCGGTGGTTCCGGCGCAATCCGCAACATGCCAAGGGTTGACCCGGTTCGACAATAAACCACCGAGAGTTGCAGATGTATTGACCGAATCGGTCATTGCCGCTAAGCACAAGCCATAGAAAAAGAAACCTTTGGCGTTCTCGCATTATCTGACAAATGATTGCTTCAGCGGATTTATCTGCATAATATCATATTGTTAGAAGCGCCTCATATTTGGCAGCGTGTCACACAGGGTCGAGCAAATGAACTTCTCAGCGAGGTGTTCCTATGCCTGTAAATCCGACCTACCCCGGCGTCTATCTGCAAGAACTGGCAAGCGGTGCGCGTACCATTGCCGGCGTGCCAACATCGATCACGGCCTTTGTAGGTCGCTTTACCCGGGGGCCCGAAAACGTGCCGGTCCGGGTATTCAATCCTGGCGATTTTGAACGGGCCTTTGGTGGCCTCGACCGGTTCCGCGAGACCAGTTACGCGGTGATGAGCTTTTTTCAGAACGGTGGCGGTCAGGCGCTGATCGTGCGCGTCGCCCCCGGAGCCTCGCCCGCCAGTGTCATCTTGCAGGATGACGCCAACGCCGATGTCTTTACCGCCACGGCAGGCCAGCAGATCGGCAATTTGTCGGCGGCCAATCCCGGCGACTGGGCCAATAACCTGCGGATCGATATCGATTACGCCGCCTCTGACCCTGCGACCGAATTCAATCTGGCGGTCAGCGAGATCAGGATGGATGCGGGCCGTGCGCTGGTGGTCAGATCCGAGACGTTGCGCAATCTGTCGATGGACCCCACCGCCCGCACCTATGCCGTGCCTGTGGTCAATGATGGATCGACCCTGATCCAGCTGGTGCAGGGTGCATCGGTCAACCGGCCAGTGCCAACCGGCACGCTGGGTGTGGCCGGGGCTGACCCGACGGCGGCGACCGTCATCGCCAGCACCCTTAGCGCAACAGTGACAATTGGCGCGGTTGCCGTGACCGAAGCCATGATCATCGCCGTTGCAGACCTGCCCGCCACGCTGGGTGCCGCCCGGGCCTTGCTGGAAGGATTGATCCGCGCCGCCCGCCCGACCGAGCCTGCATGGTCGCAGGCCACCGTCAGCTTGCAAAACGGCCAGTTGCGCGTGCTGCTGGGCCGTAGTGGCGCCGATTATGACCCCGAGGCTGTGATCACTTTCGCCGATACTGTTGGTGATCTGGGCGCGAATATCGGGCTGGTCGGGGCCGGGGTTACGGCCAACGTGCAGCAATACCGTGTCGGCAGCCCCAATCCGGCGCTGGCATTCCGGGGCGCCGCAGTGGCCGGGGTCAACGACACCGGAGCCACGGCGGGCGCTTTGGCTGGCAGCCGGGCCGCGCGCAGCGGTGTTTTTGCGCTCGAAAGCGCAGATGTGTTCAACATCCTGTGCATCCCCGAGGCCTCTTTGCTGGACGGGCCGGGGCAGGTGACCAACCTTAATCAGGTGATGGCCGCCGCGATCCCCTATTGCGAGGAACGGTTTTCGTTCCTGCTGATCGACCCCGCGCCGGATGTGGATACGCCGGACGATGCCGAGGGCTGGATCAATGATCTGGCCACCGCCGGAATGCGCCACCGCAATGCAGCGGCGTATTTCCCGCGCATCCGGGTGGCCGATCCGCTGGACGACAACCGCCTGCGCAGCATCGCCCCCAGCGGGGCGGTCGCGGGGATTTATGCCCGCACCGACGGCGATTTCGGGGTGTTCCGCGCCCCTGCCGGGATCGTCGCCAATCTGCGCGGTGTGGCCGACCTCGACTATCGGCTGACCGACCCTGAAAACGGCATTTTGAATCCCCAGGGGCTGAATGCGATCCGGGTGTTTGACAATATCGGCAC
>JANOMH010000804.1:0-1959 GCA_031420215.1 Rhodobacterales bacterium
CTGATGCCTGATCAGGATGCGGCGATTGATGATTTCACGGCCATCATCAACCGCTTTGGCGACCTGTATCAGGCGGCATGGCTGGCCCGGTTTGGGTGCAAGATCGGGATCAACGCCACCCCCGACGACCTGCCGCTGATCGAGGGGCTCTTGACCCTGATGGCCCAGGCGCAGGCTGATTTCACCAATACATTTCGGGCCTTGGGGCACGACAATGCCCGCGACCTGTTCCTTGACCGGGCAGGTTTTGACGCATGGGAAATGATCTGGCTGGCGCGTGGGCCGGACCTTGGCCTGATGGACCAGACCAACCCGGCGGTCATCCCGCGCACCCATCTGATCGAGGGTGTCATTCAGTCCGGCGTAGATGGCGACCTTGGCCCGTTTCACACGATGCTCGCCGCTGTGACGGCACCGTACACGCCAAACCCATATTACGCCACCCCACCGACCGATGAGAACCGGGTCAGCCAGACGTTTTGCGGGACGTGACGGTATTGATCAGCACGATCCCGACCGCGACCAAGGCCAGCGCTCCAATCAACCGCAGGCCCACATGATCGCCCAGCAATAACCAGCCCAAACCCACACCAAAGACCGGGGTGACAAAGCTGAACGAGGCGACGGCAGAGGCCGGATAGATCGACAATAACCAGAACCAGAACACAAATGCGCCGCTGACGACCACGATAATCTGAAACAGCAGGCCAGCGACGTGGAGCGGCAAAAGATCCCGGATCAGGGGCCCGAAAAACGGGGCGATGGCCAGCAGGATCACCGCCGAAACAAGCACTTGCCAGAAAATCTGCACCTCGGGCTTGGCCAGTTTCAGGTCGGTCGCCTTGGCCACCAGCGCCAGTGAAGCCCAACAGATCGCGGCCCCAAGGGCGCACAAATCCCCAAGCAAACTACTTTGACCCGTGGCCCCCCGGTCCGACATTGCCACCACCACGCCGATCATCGCCAAAGTCAACCCCAGCGCCTTGCGGCCGGTGATACCCTCGCCCGGGATGAACAAATGCGCGCCGATCGCCATCCAGATCGGCATCGAATACAGCATGATCACTGACCGGCTGACGGTTGTGTGATCCAGCGCGGTGAACAGCAGAAAGAATTCACCGGTGAAAAACAACCCGGCCCACAGCCCGCCGACCAAGGTGGCACGGCTGACCCGGAACGGAATCCCCCGCGCCCAGATCCACGCACCGATGCAGATGACTGCACCCGCCGAGCGCAACCCTGCGAAAAACACCGGCTGTAGGCCCGCGTTGGTGAATTTGATGATGATCTGGTTCAACGCCATCAGCAGGGCAAAACCCAACAGCGCGTTCACGCCAAAGGCATCAAGCTGGGTTTTGCGCTGCATGTGATCCCGGGGTCTGCGGCCAAGGGCCAAAGTCCTGTCATTCTTTTGGCCCTAAATATCCCCGCCGGAGGCTCCGATCGTCACCCCCGGCGCAGGCATTTCAAAGCAAAAGCTACTCGGTCACACGCACAGCTGTCATCACATCGGGCTCGCCCGACACCGACCCGCTTTGGCCCTCGCCGCGCTTGATCGCGTCCAGCACCTCAAGGCCCGAGGTGACTTCGCCGACGACGGTGTATTGACCGTTCAGGAAATCGCCGGGTTCGAACATGATAAAGAACTGGCTGTTGGCGCTGTCAGGGCTTTGCGCGCGGGCCATGCCGACGGTGCCACGGGCAAAGGGTTCGGCGGAAAATTCGGCGGCCAGATCGGGCATATCAGAGCCGCCCGTGCCTGCCAGCGCCATATCGCCGCCGGTCTTGCCAAATTCGACATCGCCGGTCTGGGCCATGAAACCGTCGATGACGCGGTGAAATACGACGCCATTATAGGCCCCGGATTCCGCCAAGGCGACGATTTGCGCCACATGGTTGGGGGCCAGATCATCGCGCAGATGGATGACGATGGTGCCATTGGCCTCGCCCGCGACATCA
>JANOMH010000805.1:0-2242 GCA_031420215.1 Rhodobacterales bacterium
CAACCATTCTGCCCCGATCAATCTGGAATGGGGCCGCGACAACCGCACCACCGGGTTGCGCGTGCCGATCAGCCCGCCCGATGCGCGGCGGATCGAAAACCGGCTGGCCGGGATGGATTGCAATCCGTATCTGTGCATCGCCGCGTCCTTGGCTTGCGGCTATCTGGGAATGAAGAACGAAATCCGCCCTGACAAACGCTTTCAAGGCGACGCTTATCAGGCCGAAGAGGCGATCCCACAGGGGTTGTCCGATGCTTTGGACCTGTTCGACGAGGCCAAGGATATGCACGACATCCTCGGCCCCGAATTCGCCCGCGTCTATTCCATCGTCAAGCGTGCCGAATACAACGAATTCCTGCAAGTGATCAGCCCGTGGGAGCGTGAACATCTGTTGCTGAACGTATGAGCGCACTGTTCCGCAACGACAAACAAGGGGTGATGCCGCCCAGTTGGTATGCCGCGACAACGGATATTCCGCCCCAGCGCCCCGGTCTGGGCGGCGATACCCGCACCGATGTCTGCATCGTTGGCGCGGGCTATACCGGGCTTTGGGCGGCCTTGGTGCTGGCGCAAAAGGGCTTCAAGGTCATTGTCCTTGAGGCCCACCGCGCTGGTTTTGGCGCGTCGGGGCGGAATGGCGGCCAGGTTGGATCGGGGTTCAACAAAGGGCAACGCTGGCTGGAAAAGCGGCTTGGCCCGATCAAAGCCCGCGCGCTGTGGGACATTGCCGAGGCGGGCAAATCTCAGGTCCGGGACTTTTGCCGGGATCATGCGCCCGAGGCCCGCTATTTGCCCGGCGTGGCCCATGGCGAATACACGCGCAGCGAGGCGGCGGATACGCGGGCCGAGGTTGAACATCTGGCCTCTGCCTATGCCTATACCCAGATCGATATTCTGGACCGCGACGCCATGCGCCATCTGGTCAAATCGCCGCGTTATGTGGGCGGCATTCTGGACCGGGGGGCGGGGCATCTGCACCCGTTGCGTTATGTGCTGGCCCTGGCCAAACAGGCCGAAGCGGCGGGGGTGACGATCCACGAAGGCACCATTGTCACCGGCCTGACCAAAGGGCCGCCGACCGTGGTCCGAACCTCGCAGGGCAATGTCACCGCGGGCCATGTGATCCTTGCGGGCAACGGCTATCTGCCTGATATCGATAAACAAGTGTCCTCCCGGGTGATGCCGATCAACAGTTTCATCGGGGCGACTGAACCATTGGGTGACAAAGCGGCGCAGGTTCTGGCACAGGATATCGCCGTGGCCGACAGCAAATTTGTGGTGAACTACTACCGCTTGTCCGAAGATCGGCGGTTTCTGTTTGGGGGCCGGGAGAACTATTCCATCGGCTTTCCGGCCGACATCACGACGGCGCTGCAAACCCGGATGGTCAGCCTGTTCCCGCAACTGGCGGGGGTGAAAATGGATTACGGCTGGGGCGGATCGCTGGCCGTGACCACGCACCGCTTGCCGCATGTCGCCCGGATCGCACCGAATATCATGTCAGGCGCGGGCTATTCCGGTCATGGCGTCGCCCTGTCCGGCATGGCGGGCCGGATTATGGCCGAGGCGATTGCCGGACAGGCGGGGCGGCTGGATATCATGTCGGCCCTGCCAGTGCCGCCGTTTCCGGGTGGAGCAGCGTTTCGCGCACCGCTTTTGACCCTTGCGATGACCTGGTTTTCATTGCGCGACCGGCTGGGCATCTAAATCTACGGCCATTTGCTGCCGAGGGGGCCAGATATGGCGTAAATTGTCATGGCTTTGTCATTCATCTGGCTTTATAAAACCCGAAAGAGGATTTCAGGAAAGCCGAAGACATGTCGCTAGATGCCCCCGTAACCGCGCCTAATGTCTATGATGCCGAACCGATCCCCGACAGCGCCATGGCCGAAGTCAGCCGTATCCTGAGCACCGGCGACCTGTTCCGCTACACCTCGGACAACTCGCCCGTCACGCTGCTTGAACAGGAATTCGCCGCCCTGCTGGGGGCAAAATATGCGCTGGCGGTGTCGTCCTGTTCGGCGGCCCTGTTCCTGTCGCTCAAAGCCTTGGGCCTGCCCCGCGATGCACGGGTGATGATCCCGGCTTTCACCTTTGCCGCCGTGCCGTCATCGGTGCTGCATGCCGAATGTGTGCCGGTCCTGTGCGAATGCAATGCCGACTACCGGATCGATATGGCTGATTTCGCGGCGAAATTACCCGGCGTGCAGGCGGTGATGATCAGCCATATGCGCGGCCATAC
>JANOMH010000806.1:0-2369 GCA_031420215.1 Rhodobacterales bacterium
CCTCGATGCTGGATGCCAAAGGCGTGCCGATGATTGTCGAGCGCACGTTGATCCGGCCGCCGTCTTCGCAACTGGGGCCGATTGATCCGCGCCTGAGAATGGCTTTGATCGCGGCCTCGCCGATGGCGGCAAAATATAACACGCGGCTGGATCGGGATTCAGCCGCAGAAATACTGGGGCGCAAGGCCGATGCGGCGGCCAGGCAAGCCGAGCAGGATCAGACAGATGCAGACGGATTAAAGAACGCGCGGCGCTATGACGGCGGCAAGGATAACCGCCCCGCAAGCCGCAGCGGCCGGTCAGAGAGCGGCGGCGGATTTGGCGGAAAACTGGCCAATGTCGTGGTCAAAGAACTGACCGGCACCACCGGGCGCCGGATCCTGCGCGGCATTTTGGGCGGACTGTTTCGCGGCAGATAAAGCGGGCGGTGGGCTAAAACCCACCCCCCCCGCTTAAAGTGGCTTGATCTTAAGGCTGGATATCCGGTTTTCTTCCTTGGCCAACACTTCAAACCGAAAGCTGTGAAAGCTGAATACCTGGCCCACCACCGGGATCATCTGCGCCTCATGGATCACCAGTCCGGCAATGGTGTTGGCTTCGTCATCCGGCAGGTTCCAGTCATGGGCGCGGTTCAGGTCGCGCAGGGTCATCGTGCCATCAACGACGAAGGAGCCGTCGGCAGTGCGGGCGACCGGGGTTTCGACTTCTTCATCGAATTCATCCGCAATCTCGCCGACGATTTCCTCCAGAATATCCTCAAGCGTGATCAGCCCCTGCAGCGCCCCATATTCATCGACGACCAACGCAAAATGCGTATGCCGTTTCAGAAACTGGCGCATCTGGTCGTCCAGCGTGGTGGTTTCGGGGATGAAATAAGCAGGCATTGTGACCGACAGGATGTCAAAGGCGTTCATTTCGGCTGTATCCATGTGGCCGTCCGAGAGCATCCTGTGCATCGCCCGCAGCAGGTCTTTGGCATGCAGCACGCCGACAATATTCTCGGGCTCGTCCCGATAAAGCGGCAGCCGGGTATGTGGACTTTCCAGACAAAGCCGCAGGATCTCGGGCACTGGCAGGCCTGCGTCGATCATCTCGATCTGGCTGCGATGCAGCATGATTTCCTCGACCATGCGCTCGGACAGGTCCAGTGCCCCAAGAATCCGGTCGCGGTCCTCTTTTTGGACCACTCCCTCGGAATGGCCCAACTGCAAAGCCCCGGCGATTTCTTCGCGGACTGCCAGGATGTGGCTGTCAGGGTCGGCCCGCACCCCGAACAGATGCAGCATCCCCCGCACCAGCCAGCGCACAATCGTGACGATCGGGGCAAAAATCAGAATCAGGATGCGGATCGGTGCTGCCACCCGGATCGCCAGGGTTTCGGGATTGGTAATGGCATAGGTCTTTGGCAACACCTCGCCGAATACCAGCACCAGAACGGTCATGATCACGGTGGCAAAGGCGACCCCGTTATCGCCTATCGTCCGGGTCAGCAATGCTGTGGCCAGTGACGCCGACAGGATATTGGCTACATTATTGCCCAGCAGGATCGCCCCGATCATCCGTTCATTGTCATCGGTGACCTTCAGCGCCAGTTCGGCCCGTTTCGACCCCTTATCCGCCTGACTGCGCAGCTTGGACCGGGAGGCAGCGGTCAGGGCGGTCTCGGATGCGGAAAAGAATGCCGAACAGAGCAGCAGGATCACGATGATTCCGGCGGTAATCCAGACTGAGGCATCGAACATCGGGGACGTCATGGCAGACTTTCGGTTGAGAAAAGGGCAGGGTGTTCAGACTTTGACAGGTGGCCGCCTGGGCTGGCGCGCCAACGGGTGGTGGTCCTGCACCAGATCGCGCAGCCGCGCGTCCAGCACATGGGTGTAAATCTCGGTGGTGGCAAGGTCGGCGTGCCCGAGCATGGTCTGGATCGACCGCAGATCAGCCCCGCCTGCCAACAGATGCGTGGCAAAGGCGTGCCGCAGCGTATGCGGGGTCACAATGGCGGGCGGCACGCCGCCCTGTGCCGCGAAATCCTTGATCAGCAGGAAAAACTGTTGCCGCGTCAGATGCCCCGATGCGGCGCGGGATGGGAACAGGAATTTTGACGGCGGCGTGCCTTTGGCCAGTCGCGTAACCTCTGCCGCCGCATCCCGTTCGGCCAGCCAATCAGTCATTGCGGCGCGCGCCGGGGGCGACAGCGGCACCATCCGTTCCTTGCCGCCTTTGCCGCGCACCAGCAGCATGCGCGGATCGCCACGGGCGGCGGTCACTGGCAGGCTGACCAGTTCGGTCACCCGCATCCCGGTCGCATAGAGCAGTTCCATCAGGCAGGTATTGCGCCGCCGATCCTTGGTCGAGCCCCGCGCGGCCTG
>JANOMH010000807.1:0-2777 GCA_031420215.1 Rhodobacterales bacterium
TGCCCGCTAACGTTGAGTGCGGGAATAGATGGTGTTGGTCGCGATGATGGCCACGATCAACAAGACGCCCAGCACAGTCAGCTGGACGGCAGGCAACAGGTTTGCGACGGTCATGCCGGTGGCCACCACCACCAGCAGCCATGCGGCAAGAAAGGTTCCAAGGATCGTGCCGCGGCCGCCAAAGATGTAGGTGCCACCCAGCATCGCCATCAGGACCATCTGCAATTCGCCGCCCAGCCCCAGATCATAGCGCACCGACCCCAGCCGCGACGCGGTCAGCAACCCGGCGACAGAACTGGCCAGACCCATCGCCAGAAACAGGATCATCTTGATGCGCCGGGTACGGATGCCGGCGTGTTGGGCTGCGATCTCATTGGTGCCGATCAGATAGATCTGGCGGCCAAACACGGTAGTGCCAAGAACAAGGCCCAGAATAACGGACAGCACGATGAACATGAACACGGTTGACGGCAGGCCCAGCACGGTCAGCTTGTGAACGCCGATGTACCAGTCCGGCACCCGGATGGATTTGTCGCCCGCAATCACCTGCGCGATACCGCGATACAGCGTCAGCGTGCCGATGGTCACGATGATTGATGGCAGTTGCAGCATGATCACCATGACGCCGTTGATCAGCCCCATGATCAACCCCGACGCGATACCAATGGCAATGGCCAGCGGCATCGGCACGCCGGCTGCTTGGGCATAGGCAAACAAACAGGCCGACAGCGCCATGTTTGAGGCGGGGGACAGGTCAATCTCGCCGCAGATGATGACCATGGTCAGCACAAGGGCGACCATCGCAAATTCGGCCGACAGCGCGAAACTGCCAAGGATATAGTTCACATCCAGGAAATAGGGCGACAAGGCACTGGCCCCAAACAATCCCACCACCAGCAGCACGAAGGTCATCGTTTCGGGCCGCAAGAACAGCACCTGCCAGCGGGGTCTGGCCGGGGCCGCATCGCGCGACAGCACAGGGGCTGCGGTGGCTGCATCGGTCATGCGACGGCCCTCATCGAAAGGCCCTTGATGCCTTGCTGGCGCACTGCCCGGTCAATCAGCAAGGCCACAAGGATCACCGCACCGTAAATGGCGTTCTGCGTGGTGCCCGGAATGCCCAGCAGCGGCAAGGCCGCAGCCACGCAACCCAGCAGCAGCACCCCCAGCACAACCCCAAGAACCGACCCGCTGCCACCGTTGATCGACACCCCGCCGATCACCACGGCGGCAATCACCTGAAATTCAAACCCCGCGCCGGTATTGGACGGGTTCACAAACCCCCAGCGGCTGGCATACATGATGCCCGCCAGCCCCGACAACGCCCCCGACAGCGCGAACACCAGCAGCGTCACTTTGGTGACGTTGATCCCGCGCAAGGGGGCCGCCACCGGGTTGGACCCAAGTGCAAAGATTTGCCGCCCAACCTGCGTATGCATGACAAAGACATAGGTCAGCGCCGCGATCCCAAGGCTCATGAAGATGATCCACGGAATGCCCAGAATGGGAGACGTCTGCGACATCGCCTTTAACGCCGAGGGCACGAACTGCCGGTCGATCTGTTTGGCGTCGGAAATGATATAGGTCAGCCCGCGATACAGGTTCAGCGTGCCCAGCGTCACGATGATGGCGGGCAGGTGGAACAGCGTGACCAGCACCCCGTTGATCAGACCAAGTACCGTGCCGACACCGATGGCCACGACAAACCCCAGCGGCCACCAGAACTCGGGGTAGAACTTGAACATCATGCCGGTGACCATTGCCGAAAAGCCCAGCATCGACCCGATGCTAAGATCGACATGCCGTGCCACGATGACCAGCATTTGCCCCATCGCACCGATCATGATCAAGGGCACCAGCAGCAAGATGATCCGCAGGCTGTTCAGGGTCAGGAATTGCGGTTTCACCAGACCGACGGCCAGACAGAACAGCACGATCATCACCGCAATCCCGGCCTCGCGCCGGGCCAGCAGGGTGCGCAGCACGCTCATGCCGCCACCGATGTGCGGGGGACGGCTGCCTGCATGATCGATTGCTGAGTTGCCTCGCCGCGCGCCAGATTGGCGGTCAGCCGGCCTTCGGACATCACCAGAACCCTGTCACACAGCGCCAGCAGTTCCGGCAGTTCGGACGAGATCAGCAACACCGCACAGCCGTTGACAGCCAAAGCGCCGATCATGTCGTAGAACTCGGCCTTGACGCCGATGTCGATGCCGCGTGTCGGCTCATCCAGGATCAGCACGTCAGGTTCGGTCAGTAACCACCGCGCCAGCACTGCTTTTTGCTGATTGCCGCCCGACAATTCGCCTATTGGCTGGCGCAGCGACGCCAGCCGGATGCTCAGCTTTTTGACCGACGCCTGCGCCATCGCCTTTTCTGCCCCGCGCCGGATGACGCCAAACCGCGAGATCTTGCCGGGAACGGCGGCCGAGATGTTCTGCTCTACGCTCAGCGACCGGAAAATACCTGCAATGGCGCGGTCTTCGGGGACAAAGGCCAGACCCAGACCAATCGCTTGCGACGGATCGGCAATGCTGACGGCCCGCCCGCCGACTGACACCAGACCCGACGTGGCGGGCGCCACCCCGAACAGCGCACGGGCCACGTCGGTGCGCCCTGCCCCCACCAGCCCGCCCAGACCGACGATCTCGCCCTTGCGCACCTCAAAGCTGATGTTGCTGAACGCGCCCGGCAGGGTCAGGTTTTCAACCTTCAACGCCACATCGCCAATCCTGGTGCCCTGCTTGTGCAGGTATTCCTTCAGGGGCCGCCCGATC
>JANOMH010000808.1:0-1724 GCA_031420215.1 Rhodobacterales bacterium
CGGCCAGCCGGATTGACCGGATTGGGATGCTGGAACAGGCACAGGTGCAGGGCGAATATGACCCCTATGTCCGGGTTGGGGCCCTGGATTGCTGGCCATCAGAACCGGTGTGGGACAGGCTGACCAATGGGGCCGCGATCAAGGCTGCGCAGGACAAATCCGGGCTGACGTTTGAAACGTCCGATGCGGCGACCCCCACACATGTTTTGCAACGGGGGGTGGATTTTGACGATGTGGTACTGGGGATTTCCATCGGATCCCTGCCCGAGCTTGCCAGTGAACTGGTTGCTGCCGATCCGGCCTGGCGCGACATGCTGGCGCATGTTGACACGGTGGCCACTCAGGCCATGCAACTGTGGCTGCGCCCGGATATCACGGCACTTGGTGGGCCAAAGGGGCAGCCGATTGTCACCGCCTTTGCTGATGCTATGAATACGGTAGCTGACATGAGCCATGTGATCCCCGCCGAGGCCTGGGGACCGGGAATGACCCCCGGCACCATCGCCTATTTTTGCGGGCCATTGGCCGAAAGCACCGGGTCCAAGCCGGTCAGCGATACCTCGCAGGCATGGATGAAAGAGAACGGGCATAAACTGCTGCCACTGGCCTTTGGCGCTGATGGCATGTTTAAGCAAGATATGCTGATCGCTGACCTTGCATTGGGCCAGACAGACCCTTGGTTTGACCAGTATTTCCGTTCCAATACAACAGGTTCCGAGCGTTATGTGCTTTCCGTCCCCGGATCCGCCCGCTACCGTTTGCGCGCCGACCGGTCTGGATTTTCCAACCTCTGGCTGGCGGGTGACTGGACCTTGACCGGGATCAATGCGGGCTGCGTTGAGGCCGCCGCGATGTCAGGCCTGCGTGCGGCTTACGGCCTGATGGGCGAACCGGCGCAGATTGCAGGCGAGGCCGCCGATCCGATCACACCTGAACCGGGCAAGAAGGAGGCCGCGGACCAAAGCGCCTATCCGGCCCCGGTTCTGCGCACGCTTGTGCCGCAAAACTCGAATTGGCCGTGGAGCGTGGCTTACGGCATGGCCCAAACCACCGGGGCCGCCGTGACCCTGCCATTTCCGCGCGACACGGTGGCGGCGATGCTGCCCGCCGGGCTGCAACTGATGCCGCAAACGGTGACCGCCGCCGACCAGCATCCGGTCATCCTGCTATTCGCCCGGCAACGCAATGTGCGGCCAAACCTGTTTCCGTTCGGGATGAGTTACAATGAATTCATCTGTGCAGTGCCATGGGTTCGCCATACTGATCCGGCGATGCAGGACCTGCCGCCGCTGATCTGCCCTACGGTGCTGTATCTGAATAGTCTGGCCCCGATCCTGCTTGGCGTATATGGCTATGGGTTCAACAAAATCCGCACGTCAATCACTGCCGACGGCGGCAGTTACATCATCCGCGACCAGACCGATCAGTCCGAGATTATCGCCTGTTCCTTTGCCCCTGATGCCGCGCAGACCCGTCCGCGCGACCTGCCACTGTTCAGCACGACCTGGCCCGCTTGGGAAATGCCAATGGTGACCCGTAATAAATTGGGGGCCTGGCAATATTCGGTCTATGACTTTTCGCTTGCGCAGGCCCGGATGCAGCCTGTGACGATGGAAATCCGCGTGACCTCGCCTCGCCTCGGACTTCCGGTCGGGGCTGTCACAGTTCCCAGCATTGCCACCTCGGCATCGGGCGGATTTTTCCTGACTGCGGCAGGAACCATC
>JANOMH010000809.1:0-1975 GCA_031420215.1 Rhodobacterales bacterium
CGCTGCGACGGCGAAGGCAAACACGGCTGATGGTTGATTCTGTGGCGATAGGGGGCCACCGGGGGCGTATAGAGGGTGGGGGGCTCAGGATCAAGCCTAAGCCTCGACAGAAGTTAAAGATGGATCAGCGACACGCCGGACGACGGCTCGGTCTGTCCAGCTGGCAACAAATTCCAGGACTTCGTCCCAGGTTTCGTCTGAATGTGCCGTTGTTACCGGCGAACGTGAGGGATCGACCTCAAGATCAATCATCAGCCAATCGATCTCGTCGTCAAACCGCGATGCTTCCGGTCCAAAGATGGCGATCAGATCAACATTTTCTGACAAGCACTCCTTAACGAAATTCTGCAAAAGACCTTCGTCAGACACCGGCAAGACCAAAATTACTTTGCGTTCCATGCGACCTCAAACATGACAAAACTCACCGGTCTGAAATTGGCATCAATCGACATGGACCGAGACATATCCAATGCCGTGCGGTTCCCTTTCGCCCGGAATCAAGGGCGTAGCCCGCCGGGCGGTGCCCGTCCGCCCCCTACGGGCGGGCACGCTGCCATGCCTCGGCAAGGAACTTCTGCGGGAGGTGCGGAGCTATTAAGCACCCCAACCCAGCATTGCAGTGCCCACCCGGCGGACGGGCACCGCCCTGTGTCACAGCTAGTTTTGGAAAAGCTGGTGGCTTTGAGGGGGCGTTTCAAAGATTCCGTATAGGATCGTCCAGCCCAACAACAGAGCAGAGGTGGCACCCCCATTAGATCATGCCGAGGCTGGCCAGGCGAACTCTGGTCGCAGTCCATCATAGACCGGGCGGCCATCATGGGGCTTCTCGTAGCCTTTGGTCTCGTCCCAGAACGCGTGATAGGTGGCTTTGGGGAAGGCCGCATCGTCATAGCCCATGATGTTCGGCACAGCCACGCGGATCCGATGCTGTTTGTCGTCCAGCATCAGCACGGCGTTGCAATCGGCACACAGGCAGATTTCCAGCGGGCCGGTCGGGTTATTGGCGTTGAACGGCACACGCTTCATCTTTTCGGGGTGATCGGCTTTGAGATCGGCATAGTTGAAAAACGCCACATGCGTGGTCTGCTGCCCGGTTACGGACTTGCAGACATTGCAATGGCATTCGTGATTGTCGATGGGTTCGGCGGCGGATGTGACATGCACATGCGCGCAGCCTCCGGCATATTTTGCGGCCATAATTCCCTCCCTTTGATTGCCCAGCTCCTCCGGGCTGTGGCGTCAGGATAGCACGGGTTTCCGCAAAAGGCAGTGTCGTTTTCACCACAGCAAAAAACACCCCGCCTTGCGGCAGGGCGTTTTGACTGTCTGGCGGGCGGGGCTCACCCCGCCGCTATCTTAGCCGCGCTCTTCGATGATCTGAACGAGGTGCGGAATGCTGTAGACCATGCCGCGGACCGAGGGTGTATCCTCCAGCTCGCGGGTCTTGTGCATCTTGTTCAGGCCCAACCCGATCAGGGTGCGGCGCTGGACAGCGGGGCGGCGGATCGGCGAAGCGATCTGCTTGACGACAATCGTTTTTGCCATGGCTTATGCCTCCACTGCTTCTGCGACCGGCTCAGCAGCGGCTTCTTCCGGCCGGCGCAGGATGTCGGCCACTTTTTTACCACGCCGCTGGGCGACAGACCGGGGTGATTGCTCTTTCATCAGCCCGTCCATCGTGGCGCGGATCATATTGTAGGGGTTGGTCGAGCCCAAAGACTTCGACACAACATCCTGCACACCCAGCATTTCAAACACTGCACGCATCGGACCACCGGCAATGATGCCCGTGCCCGGTACGGCGGCGCGCATCACCACACGGCCAGCGCCATGGCGCCCTTCCATGTCGTGGTGCAGGGTCCGCCCTTCGCGCAATTGCACGCGGATCATCTGGCGCTTGGCCTGTTCGGTGGCCTTGCGGATCGCCTCGGGGACCTCTTTGGCCTTGCCCTTGCCGTATCCGACGCGGCCCTTC
>JANOMH010000810.1:0-2401 GCA_031420215.1 Rhodobacterales bacterium
ACGCGGCGCCACTGGCGCCACGGTCCCCTTCCATCCTCGACGATGGAAAAGTCGACATGGACTCGAACCTGGCCGAAAACGCGATCCGCAGCCCGGCCATGAACCGCCGCAACGCGCTCTTTGCCAGTCACGACGAAGGTGGCCGGAACTGGGCCCGCGTTGCCAGTCTGCTTTGCACCTGCAAAATGAACGGCGTCGAGCCCTGTGCCTACCTGCACGACCTCTTCACCAGGCTGGCCAACGGTCACCGCGACAAGAACATCGCCGCCCTGATGCCGTGGACCTACGCCAAACAGCGCGTCGCCTCGCAATGAGCTCATCCGGGACTCCCCGACGACCTCACGCGTTCATGCGCCAGTGGAAAACCGACCGACCGCAACGGTAAAATCAATGGGCCGGGGACGCCGCATACGCCCAATCATGGCTGACGCCTTGGTGCGTTTGATACATAAGGCCGTAAATATCCCCCGCCGGAGGCTCCTACCCAACGGCAAGAGCCTCCGGCGGGAGTATTTGGGCGACAAAGATGAACAAGAGTAAGGTGGGTTTCAACCCACGTTCTGCTTTAGCCATCCTTGCCGTAGATCACCTGCTGTACCGCTCCGGCAATCATCAGATAGACTGAGGTGATGACCAGCCCCCAATGCGCCCAGCTTTGGGCGTCAAAATCTACCCAGGCCGCCCAGCTGGCAAAGAATACCCAGCCCAGGGCCATCGGCAAAGTCAGGCTGCGCCAGCGGTCGGTTCGGACCGGATGGATGAACTTGACCGGCACGAACATCGCCACTGCCAGCACCGTGACCAGGGCCACGATCACCCAGAAATTCGGCGACAGAGCAAACAGGACCAGCACCACCATGTTCCAGCAGCCCGGAAAGCCGGAAAAGGAATTATCCTTGGTTTTCATCCGTGTATCGGCGAAATACATCGCAGAGGCAAAGGTGATGACAAAGATCCCGAACCAGCCTGTCCAACCCGGCATCAGGCCAGATTTGAACAGCGCATAGGCCGGGACAAAGACATAGGTCAGATAGTCGATGATCAGGTCAAGCAATTGACCGTCAAAGCTGGGCGCATTGGTCTTGGTGTCATAATGCCGGGCCAGCGGGCCGTCGATTCCATCGACAAAGAACGCGCCGACCAGCCATAAAAACATCAGGCTCCACTTTGCTTCGACCGCCGCCAACATGGCCAACATGGCAAAAACCGCGCCGGTCGCGGTGAGCAGGTGAACGAACAGGGCTTTTTGTTGAACTGTCATCGCGATGTCATGCCGCAAACCGGGGGCCAGAGCAATATGTCTGGGGATGTTTCGGGTGTTTAGGCTTTGGGATGTGCCCGGTCGTAAACCTCCATCAGCCGGGCGGTGTCAACTGCTGTATAGGCCTGTGTCGTGGACAGGGACGCATGACCCAGAAGTTCCTGTATCGCCCGCAAATCCCCCCCGGCGGTCAGCAGATGGGTCGCGAATGAATGCCGCATCGCATGGGGTGTGGCGGTAGCAGGCAGGCCCAGTTGCATCCGCGATTGCTCCATCGCTTTCTGAATGAGGCGCGGGTTCAATGCCCCGCCGCGTGCACCGCGAAACAGCGGGCTGTCGGGGTCCACGGGCCAGGGGCACAGCCGCAGATAGGCCGCCACCGCATCGCGGGCCGCATCGATCACCGGCACGATCCGTTCCTTGCCGCCCTTGCCGATGATCCGGATCACGCCCGGTAGCGGCACATCGGCCCCGGTCAGGCCCAAAGCCTCGGAGATCCGCAGGCCACAGCCATAGAGCAGGGTCACCACAGCCGCATCGCGGGCGGCGACCCAGGGCGCGCGGGCCTGCAACTCGACCGTGTCGATCATCGCTATTGCGCCATCCTCGCTCAGCGGGCGGGGCAGTTTTTTCTGAAATTTGGGGGCGCGGGTGGACAGGATCGCGGTCGCCTCGAACCCCTCGCGGTCACTCAGCCAGCGGTAGAACGATTTCACCGCAGACAAAGACCGCGCCAGCGACCGCGCCCCCACGCCGCGCCCGCGTTCCTGCGCCATCCAGGACCGCATGTCGGACAGGGTGACGCGCGCAATTGGGCCTAGCCCTTGTTGGTCACCGCTGTGCAGGTTCATGAAGGCCAGAAAGCCCAGCACATCGGTCTGATAGGCTTTGATCGTATTGACGGCTGCCCCGTTCAAGGCGCGTTCATGATCGAGCCAGTCAGCAAGAGCTTGTGTCAGCGAAGGTGACACGGTCAGCGCTTGTGTCAGCGAAGGTGACACGGTCAGAGCTTGTGTCAACGAAGGTGACACGGTCAGAGCTTGTGTCAACGAAGGTGACACGGTCAGCGCCAGGCTAAGCGCTGCCGACACCATATCAGGACAGCCAGCGCTGCATCGCCCGCTCGAACACACCGCCAAA
>JANOMH010000811.1:0-1642 GCA_031420215.1 Rhodobacterales bacterium
AACGCGGACAGCGCGGGCAATTTCGACCATCTGGCGATCAACAAAAGTCAGGTCACCGACCCGCGCTTTGGGGTCCAAGGCGACGCCGATCTTGTCCAGGACGACCGTCGCCTCGCGGTTCAGGCGGGCCCAATCCTGAAAGCCATATTTGCTGGCCCCGGTGCGGCCGGCATTATGGGTGTCGATGTTTTCAGCAACGGTCAGGTTGGTGAACAGCGATTGTTCCTGATGCACTACGCCGATCCCGGCATCCAGCGCATCTTGCGGCCCACGGAATTTGACAGCTTTGCCGTTAATCTCGATCGTGCCCTGATCGGGCTGTTCGATCCCGGCCAGAATTTTCAACAGCGTGGATTTGCCCGCGCCGTTTTCGCCGACCAGACCCACAACTTCGCCCCGCCTGATTTCAAGCGACACGGCGTCGATGGCCTTCACCGCGCCAAAGGAGCGGCTGATATTGTTGAGCTTGAGGACAGTGGGGGAACCGGTTGTCATTTTGCCACCTTCAATCGCCCGCGCTGCGGCCAGGCGACGGCAACGATGGTGACGATCAGAATTGATCCGAACACCGCAGACTGGTAATCCGGGTCAACCCCCGCCAGCACCAGCCCGTTGTTCAGCACGATCAGCAGCACCACGCCAAGTGCGGACCGCATCACACCGCCTTCACCACCGCTGAGCGCGGTGCCGCCAATAACGGCGGCGGGAATGACAGTGAACAATTGACCCAGCCCGATATCGGGCGATCCGGAGCCAAGCTGCATAGTGGCCAGAATGCCCGCCAGCCCACTCAGGGTTCCGGCAATGACGAAAGCCAGGATTTTGTAGCGGTTGACCGGCAATCCGCTGCTGCGGGCGATGGATTCGTTATTGCCAATCGCCAAAAGCCCACGCCCCAGCCGGGTGTATCGGGCGACAAGCACACCACCCAGAATGACTGCCGCCGCAAGCCAGAAGGAATTCGGCAAACCAAGCGTCAACCGGGTCGGCCAGCGGGCCAACACATCATTGGTCAGGGTCGGCAACAGGTCATTGCCATACAGCAGGATCGCGATGCCAAGGCCGACATACAAAGTGCCGAGCGAGACGACAAAAGACGGCACCCGCAGTTTGGCATACATCACCCCGGTGACAAGCCCGATGCCCAGGCCGATACCCAGCGCCACGGGCCAGGCCCAGACCCCGATATCCGTCTCAAGACGTGTGTTGGGCGACAGCAGGATCCAGGCCATCCCCGACGCCCCCATAACCCCCTGCACCGACAGGTCAATCGACCCCATCTGGATCACCATTGTCGTGCCCACCACGATGATCAGCGGCACAGAGATCTGGAACAGCACGTTTTGCAGGTTCAGGACGCTGGCAAACCGTGGGTTCAGTAACCCGAAAATGACGAAAAGCACGGCCATCGCCAAAATCAGGCTAAGCGGGGCTTTGTGGGTCCTGATGAAATGCTGCAACGGGCCGCCGCTGGCGGACAAGGCGGCATGACCGGCGCGGCTGTTCTAGTCATGATCGCCGCCGAGCGCGCTGCCCATGGATTACCCCATCCCGTTTCAATGTACGTTAGCGCGGTTTTACGGCCAGAACCAATCCGTTCTGGCCGTAAGTTATTTTCTTTCGAAGCCGTCAGACTACGGCA
>JANOMH010000812.1:0-2624 GCA_031420215.1 Rhodobacterales bacterium
CAGCGATGAAAACGCGACATGGGTGATGTCCAGGTTCAGGCCCATGCCGATCGCATCGGTGGCCACCAGATAATCGACATCACCATTCTGATATAACTCCACCTGCGCATTGCGGGTGCGCGGGCTAAGCGCGCCCATCACCACCGCCGCCCCGCCCTTGGTCCGGCGCAGCAATTCGGCGATAGCATAAACATTTTCCACCGAAAACCCAACGATAGCCGCACGTTCCGGCATCCGGTTGAGTTTCTTGGCCCCGGTATAGGTCAGGGTCGAAAACCGTTCCCGATGCACAAACTGCGCCTTGGGCTCCAGCGCCGCAATCGCGCTGCGCATGGTTTCAGACCCTAGAAACATGGTTTCCAGCAGCCCCCGGGCATGCAACAGGCGGTCAGTGAACACATGGCCGCGCTCTGGATCGGCGCAAAGCTGGATTTCATCTACCGCCAGAAAATCGACGCCCATCCCGTCGGGCATCGCCTCGACCGTGCAGACCCAATATTGGGTGCGGTCAGGAACAATCCGTTCTTCGCCGGTGACCAGCGCCACCACAGAAGGGCCGCGGGCACGGACGATCCGGTCATAGACTTCGCGGGCGAGCAGACGCAGCGGCAGGCCGATGACGCCGGTGCGGTGGCCCAGCATCCGTTCAATCGCGTAATGGGTCTTTCCGGTGTTGGTCGGGCCCAGAACGGCCGTGATCCGGGTTTCGGCAGGCATGGAAATCCCCGGGATGCAACAGACTTACAGGGTCTGGCCTTCTAACGATTTGACCAACCGGTCCACGGCCCCGGCTACATCAGCATCCTGCGGATGTATAGCCAGAACCTGCCGATAGACGGTCAGCGCGTCCTCGGGGCGGCTCAGTTCCTCAAGCATAATCGCAAAACCCTTCATCGCACCAAAATGCTGCGGGTTCAGGGTCAGCGCTGTCTGTAAATCGGCCAGCGCGGGGCCAATGTCATCGGTCAGATAATAGGCGGTGGCGCGGCCATTATAGGCCTCGGCAAAATCGGGGGCATAGTCGATGGCGGCGGTGAAATGCTCGACGGCACGGGTCGGATTGCCCGCCTCAATCGCATCCGCACCGCGTTGTAACAACAGGTCCATCGCGGGCGAGCCGGATTTTGACCATTCGGCCGTAATCTGCGCCTCGATCAGAGGGGCGTTGTGCTCGTCTGCGGTTTTAAGCTGCGCCAGCAGATCGTCGACAAGCGACCCGGTGGTCGCATCTTCTGTGCTGAGCGCAGCGGTGGCAGTCCCGGTCTGCTCGGCCTGGGCGGCATTCGGCGCAGGTAAGGAAATCCCCACTGCCAGCAGAATTGCCGCAACGATAGATGTGGTGTGATGTGACACGGTGCTCATAACCTGCAATGTAACGGAAACCGCGCTGCTTACCAGTGGGCGCTGGATCACATCCTAGAAAGGACCACGTCGAAATGAGCGAGATCATGCAACAGGCTGCCACATTGCTGAATGACAAGATGGGTGGCCAAGGCTTTGACGGCACTGCAAAATTCGTATTCACCGGGCTGGGCGCGCTGATTGTCGATGCCGCCGGGGCGCGTGTCGGTGATGAAGAGGCCGAAGTGACCCTGACCGCCGATCCCGACGTGTTCAAAGCGATTCTTGATGGTGATCAGAACGCCACTGCCGCCTTCATGACCGGCAAGCTGAGCGTCGACGGCGATATGGGGCTGGCAATGAAGCTGGCAGGCATCCTTGCTTGATGTCGCCCGCCAGATGGTGACCCCCGCCCCGCTGTTCGAAGTGGCCGAAGGGCCGGCTGGCGGGGTTGCCCATTGGCTGACCACCAGCGACGGCGTGCGCATCCGGGTTGCCGTCTGGGGCCATCAGGCCGCCAAGGGCACGGTCTTGCTGTTTCCGGGCCGCACCGAGTTCATCGAGAAATATGGCCGGGCGGCTGTGGACCTTTTGGCGCGGGGCTATGCCACGCTGACCATTGACTGGCGCGGTCAGGGTCTGGCCGCCCGGTTGCAGCCCAATCCGGCCCTGGGCCATGTCGCCGATTTCTCAGAATATCAGTTGGATGTGGCTGCGGTCATCGCCTATGCCACGGCCCAAGACCTGCCCCGCCCCTATTACCTGCTGGCCCATTCGATGGGCGGCTGCATCGGCTTGCGGTCGCTGAACGCCCGGTTGCCGGTGAATGCCGTCTGTTTCACCGCGCCGATGTGGGGGATCAAACTGGCCCCGCCGCTGCGCCCCATCGCCTGGGCGCTGTCGGGGCTAAGCCTGCCTTTGGGTTTCTCCAACAGCGTCGCGCCGGGCCAGTCGGCCCAGACCTATGTGCTGCGGGCAGGCTTTGGTGGCAATGACCTGACCTCGGACGCCGACATGTTCGCCTATATGCAAGGCCAATGTCAGGCCCATCCCGAACTGGCTCTGGGCGGGCCGTCGTTGCGCTGGCTGAATGCCGCCTTGCGCGAAACGCTGGAACTGTCCCAGGGCCCCGCCCCTGCGACCCCGTGTCTGGCGTTTCTGGGCACTGATGAAGCGATCATCGATGTGCCCCGCGTCAAACAGCGGATGGCCACATGGACCAATGGCAAGCTGGTGATGATCCAGGGGTCGCGGCACGAGGTCCTGATGGAAACCCCGGCTAC
>JANOMH010000813.1:0-2159 GCA_031420215.1 Rhodobacterales bacterium
GCATTGACATAGCCAAGCCGCAGCATCGTCGCGGTATCATCCAGCGTCCCAAGGCAGAACACCGCAAGCGAGGCATTGCGGGCCAGGTCCAGCGCCTCTTGTAGACCGGGGTCGCTGAACAGCCCCTCCGCCGTCGCCGGATCGCGCACATAGATCGGGGCATAAAGTGCTGTGGCGGGGGCGTTGAAATACCGCCCCAGTTGTTCGGCAACCTCATTCGGGTTGATGCCGCGGGTGGCCTTTTGCAGCCCCCCCAGCAGGGCGACAATCTTCATTCCGGTTTTCGCGCTTTCGCCGGTCAGGCTATCCGCCATCGCTTGCAGCGTCATCCCCCAGCTGACGGCGATAATGCTGTTGTCACACGCCAATTCTTTCAGCATCTCGGCGGCGGCCTGTCCGATCCAGCGCCGCTGCATCATCACATCTACGGCCTCGGGCACGATGCGGACTTTCCGAAGCCCATAGCGCTTTTCCAGATCCCGTTCTGCCTCGAAGGTTTCCGAGGGCACCCCCAGGGCGATGGTGACCAGCGCCGTTTGCTTGGCTTTCTGCAACAGGCGAATCACCGTGCTGCGACTGACGCCCAGCCGCTCGGCGATCTGACTCTGGGTCAGCTCTTCGGCGTAATAGAGCCAGGCGGCGCGCGCCACCTCACTGGATTTCCTGTCAAAATCGTTCATTCGTTTCTGTCCCGGTTCCTGCACCTAAAGCTCACCCGAATGTGGCGCAGGCGTATGCTTTCGTCCAGTGGCGCAAATGTCCATTCATTAAATTATTGAGCGATTGCAGCATCCGGCCCGCCGGGTAGCAAGTCAATATACTGAAACAAATGCGTAAAATGGCATCTGAAACTTTCTGCACCTTGACCAATTTTCCCCGCTTGTCAGATGGAAAATCCAAAGCTACAAATGTTTATAGTAGTGAGCAAATGATCCAAACACCGGTGGAGCGATGAACACAGTGACCAGCCCCTCAACCGAAACCATGCTGGAGATGCAGCGCCGCATGCTGCGCATTCGGGTGTTTGACGAGCGCTGCTCGAAAATGGTCAAGCGCGGCCAAATCCCCGGAACGGTGCACACCAGCATCGGCCAAGAGGCGCAGGTGGTTGGCGCCTGCATGGCCCTGCGCAAGGGTGATCACATCACCGGCAATCATCGCAGCCACGGGCACCCGATTGGCATGGACTCGCCGATGGGGCCGCTGATGGCGGAACTGGTCGGCAAGGCAACCGGCGTGTGCAAGGGCAAGGGCGGTTCACTGCATCTGGCCGATGCGTCGGTGGGCAGCCTTGGTGAATCCGGGGTCACCGGGTCGTCGATCCCGATTGCGGTGGGGGCCGGGCTGTCAGCAATGGTTCTGGGCGAAAACCGGGTCGCGATGTGCTTTTTCGGCGATGGAGCCGCCAATCAGGGCGTTTTGTACGAATCGATGAACCTCGCCTCCACCTGGAAACTCCCGGTGATTTTCTTGTGCGAAAACAACCACTACGCCCTGTCCACGCCGTCGCATACCGTCACTGCGGGCCGCATTGTTGACCGTGCGTCCGGGTTCGGAATGCCGGGTGTGCGGGTCGAGAACGGCCAGAATATCATGGATGTCTATACCGCCGTGGCCGAGGCTGTCGACCGGGCCCGCCGGGGCGAAGGGCCGACCTTGGTCGAGGTGATGACCTATCGGTTCCGTGAGCATTCCGAGGGGCTGCGCATCAACGTGGACTACCGCGACGCCGCCGAAAAGGAGATCTGGCTGGCGCGCGATCCCGTCGTGATGTTCCGCGACGTGCTGATCGCGCAGGGCCATGCCACCGCCGAATCCATGGATCAGATGGAAGCCCAGATCGCACAGGATGTAGAGGTCTGTGTGAACTTCGCGCTTGAAAGCCCCTATCCGGCCCCCAAGGTCGCGTTTGAAGACCTCTACACCGAGCCCTATTCTATGGAGGATGTGCTGTGAGCATCATGACCTACATCGCTGCGATTGGCGCAGCGCAGCGCGAAGCCATGGTTGCCGACAAACGCGTGATCATCATCGGCGAGGATGTGGAGTCCAATGTCTACGGCACCACCGGCGAAAGCAAACAGCGCGCCGAGTCGGGCGATTTTGTCCACCAGTTCGGCCGCGCCCGCGTCCGCAACACGCCGATTTCCGAAGAGGCG
>JANOMH010000814.1:0-4189 GCA_031420215.1 Rhodobacterales bacterium
GCGCCCATGGCCCAGATCGGCAAGGATTATTACGAGGATCTGACCGCAGACAAACTGTCCGACCTGATCGACCAATTCGCCATTGGCAAGGTTCCGGTTCCGGGGCCGCAAAATGGCCGCTATGCCGCCGAGCCGCTCAAGGGGCTGACCAGCCTGACCCAGTATGAAAGCGGTCGGACCAAGTATAACGCCAGCGTGCAGTTTGCGGTCGATCTGGGTGATACGGTCAAGCGGATTGACGGCACTGAAGTGCCGCTGACCGCGCCGTGGCAGGGTGTGGCTGTGATTGACGCCCCCAAAGCGTCCAAAACCAAACCAGTGGCTGAGCCGCGCCCGGCGGCGGGTCAACCGGCGGACCTGACCGGGGTGACTGTGCAGCAGGCGCAGGCCGCATCGGTTGCCAAACCGATCTCGAGCGAGGATCCAAAGGGTGAGCGGGCACAGGAAGTTGGGGAAAGCGCGCCGCTGACATTGACCGCGCCTCGCGCGGGCAAGCCGGACGACCTTAAACTGATCGTCGGCGTTGGCCCGAAACTGGAAAAAGTGTTGAACGAACTGGGCTTTTGGCATTTCGATCAGATTTCCACCTGGGGGCCCGCCGAAATTGCCTGGGTCGATGCCCGCATCCCGTTCAAGGGCCGGATCGCGCGGGACGATTGGGTCAGCCAATCCGCCGCATTGGCCAAACGCTGAGTGGGATTGGAATTTGGGCCAAGACAATGGGTGACCCGTTGCAATTTTTCGGTAAGGTATCGGCGAAGGCAAAACGCAGCAAAGCTGCAGACTTCGCAACGAACACAGGAGCTGAAATAATGGGTGGATTGGCGGGAGATCAGCGCTGCATGGTGCTGTCAGTGGTGTTGGCGGCTTTTTTGGGCGTGCTGGCAGCTGTGATTATGGGTGGCCCTGGCCATTTTGGCTGGTGGAGTGCTGCCGCACTTGGGGTGGTCATCGCCGTCGCCTTGGCGCTGTTTTTCGTGTTTGTGCTCTGCGGCCGTTGGCAAGGCTTTGATGGCGCGGCGCGGGGTGCAGCCGCAGGTGGTCTTGCCGCCGCCGCACCGCCTGCCGCCGCACCGCCTGCCGCCGCACCGCCTGCCGCCGCTCCGCCAGCCGCCGCACCGCCTGCCGCCGTTCCGCCCGCCGCGGCTCCGCCAGTCGCCGTGATGTCTGTGCCTGCGCCCGCCTCCGTTGCCGAAAAAACGGCCACGATGATCGACGTTGCCGCTGTCGAAGCGGCGGGTGAAGGAAACAAACCCAAGGGATTGACGGCGCCGCGCGACGGCCAGGCCGACAACCTGAAATTTATCGAAGGGATCGGCCCGGTGCTGGAAAGGCTATGCAACGCCCATGGCATCTTTCATTTTGACCAGATTGCTGGCTGGGAAGCCCCGGAAGTGGCTTGGATGAATTCCAATTTGAAAGGATTCAAAAGCCGCGTCAGCCGTGACAAATGGGTAGCGCAGGCCCGGCTGATCGGCGAGGTCGGCATCGAAGAGTTCAAACGCCGCGCCGAAACCAACGATTATTAGGCAGGATCAATGCCCCGACCCGAGGATTCCAAGACTGCAAAAGCTGGGCAACGCGCCGCGCTGTTTCTGGCCGGTGTCGGCGTGTTTTGGGTTCTGGCGATCTGGGCCGGTTCGGCGTTTAATTTGCCGGTCCGGGTGCGGGCCTTGCTCGACCTGTTTGCCCTGGCCGGGTTTGGCTGGGCGTTGTGGATGACATATCTGGTCTGGCGTGCCCGCCAGCCCGATAAAGCTAAGCCCGATAAAGCGAAGCCCGATAAAGCGAAGACTGACAAGAGGTAAGCGATGCTGCAGGACAAAGACCGGATTTTCACCAACCTTTACGGCATGCACGACCGCAGCCTGACGGGGGCTTTGGCGCGCGGCCATTGGGACGGGACCAAGGATATCCTGACCAAGGGCCGCGACTGGATCGTGACCGAAATGAAGGCGTCCGGCCTGCGCGGGCGCGGTGGTGCGGGCTTTCCTACCGGGCTGAAATGGTCGTTCATGCCCAAGGAATCCGATGGCCGTCCGTCCTATCTGGTGGTCAATGCCGACGAGAGCGAACCCGGCACCTGCAAGGACCGCGAGATCATGCGCCATGATCCGCATACCTTGGTCGAGGGTTGTCTGATCGCGTCTTTCGCGATGGGCGCGCATGCCTGCTATATCTACATTCGCGGTGAGTATATCCGCGAGAAAGAGGCGCTGCAGCGCGCGATTGACGAGGCGTATGATGCCGGATTGGTCGGCAAGAATGCCTGCGGCTCGGGCTGGGATTTTGACCTGTATCTGCACCATGGCGCCGGGGCCTATATCTGTGGCGAGGAAACCGCCTTGCTGGAATCGTTGGAGGGCAAAAAGGGCATGCCCCGGATGAAGCCGCCGTTTCCGGCGGGCGCGGGTCTTTATGGTTGCCCGACTACGGTGAATAATGTCGAAAGCATTGCCGTTGTGCCGACCATTCTGCGCCGGGGGGCAAGCTGGTTTTCCGGTTTTGGCCGCCCGAATAATGTCGGCACAAAGGTGTTCGCGATCAGCGGCCATGTGAACAACCCCTGTGTGGTCGAAGAGGAAATGTCGATCCCGTTCAAAGAGTTGATCGACAAGCATTGCGGCGGCATCCGGGGCGGCTGGGGCAACCTCAAGGCTGTCATCCCCGGTGGGTCATCTGTGCCGTGTCTGCGGGCGGATCAGATGGATGACGCGATCATGGATTTCGACTGGCTGCGCGAAAAGCGGTCGGGCCTTGGCACGGCGGCGGTGATTGTGATGGATCAGTCGGTCGATATGGTCAAAGCGATCTGGCGGCTGTCGAAATTCTACAAGCATGAATCCTGCGGCCAATGCACCCCCTGCCGCGAAGGCACCGGCTGGATGATGCGGGTCATGGAACGGCTGGTGACCGGCGATGCGGCGGTCGAAGAGATCGACATGCTGCTGGATGTCACCAAACAGGTCGAGGGGCACACGATCTGCGCTTTGGGCGATGCGGCCGCTTGGCCGATTCAGGGGTTGATCCGCAATTTCAGGGATGAAATCGAGGATCGGATCCGGCACAAGCGGATGAGCGTGGCGGCGGAGTAACGCAATGGCATTGGTTCATCTGTGGGATAGTGCTGTGAGTGCCATGGCCGGAGCTGCGTCACTGGCGATTTGCGGCGTGCCCAGCTGGTTCACCTTTCGCGCCATTCAGGGCGGGCTGGCCCCGACATGGGCCTACGGTTTTGTCGCGGTGCTGGCAGGCGTGGGCGTCATTCTGGCCGCCGCGTTTGGCCGCAAGGCTATCGAAGGGGTTGGTCCAGGGCGGGACCGTCGGAGATAGCGATTTAACTTCATGATGAAACTCAACTGAACATGTTATTGGTCCTTTTCGCACGATCAAGTCGCATCGCCCAACTTGGGTTTCTATTTGGCTTGATCAACGTTTGGGCAGCGCCTGGAATCGCAGACAGTTCGACTGAAACTACTGAACCTTCCTATGATGAAATCGTTGGGAGTTTTGACGTCCAGTTCATTGTTGACTCGACCGCTCCAACAACGAAGGGTTCTGGGCACATATTGGGAATGCCCTTTAACGTAGAAATTGGTGAAACCGGTCCTGAAGGCTTGTTTGACATCACGGTGACGCCTGTAACTCTGGGTGGTCACAGCTCTTGGTACGTCGCTGTTTTTGTTAACGGTATCGAATGCATTCCTCTACGGCCATTTGTACCAGAAGTGCTTGATTTCACAGAATTTGATGATCGTACCGTCTATGTTGGGAGTTGTCGGTCAGCGAGTGCTGGATCGTAAAGCGCATGATGAGGTTTAGGGCATTATGGAGACTGCCTTTGCGAGTTCTGAGACTCTTACGGCAAGTTTGTTAGGTCTAATGATGTGGTCGTTGAAACCTTAGTATGGCGTGGCCAACAGAGACAAAATTGAACCTGCACCTTGCGGAACTGAACGTGGGCCGCCTTCTGGCCCCCACCGATGACCCGCGTGTCGCCGAATTCATGGCCGCGCTGGACCGGATCAATGGCCTGGGCAAGCGCATGCCGGGCTTTGTCTGGATGATGGAAGGGTCGGGCGAACCGGGGCCCCGAAAATCAGGTGTTGGTAATACGGATGCCAAGATCGGTGGCGATCCGCAATATGTGTCAAACCTGACGGTCTGGGAAAGTGTCGAGACGCTGGAG
>JANOMH010000815.1:0-1529 GCA_031420215.1 Rhodobacterales bacterium
AATCGGGCCGGGCAGTTCGGGCGGCATGAACATCGTGCCGGGCAGCAGCAGGATACTGGCCGCACTGACCAGATGTTTGGCCAACTGGTCGGACGGCATGGCAAAGGGGTGCTGCACATAGGCGAAATAGGCCCCGACCCCGAGCAGTTTCCAGCCCTGATCGGCCAGTCGGGGAAAACCCTGTTCAATCGCGGCCCGCCGGTCAAGGATTTCGGCCCGCTCGCCCGCCAGCCATTGCGACAGGTTGCGCATCCCCCAAAGGGCGGCGCGCTGGCCGATCTGGTTGGGGCAGATGGCGACGGTATCAAGGAATTTTTCCACCTCGGCCAGCCGCCCGGGGCTGGCCACCATCGCGCCGACCCGGTGCCCGGTCAGGCGGTAGGCTTTGGAAAAACTGTAAAGCTGGATCAGCGTGTCGGACCAATCAGGGTCGGTGAACAGGTCATGAGGCGCACCCATCCGGCTGTCAAAATCACGGTAGGTTTCATCGACGATCAGGGCAATGCCACAGGCGCTGGCCAGATCGCGGAACGCGGTCAGAGTGGCGGCAGGGTATTCCACCCCGCCCGGATTATTTGGCGATACCAGAACGATAGCCCGCGTTCTTGATGTAATCAGCTTGGCCGCGTCCTGGGCATCCGGGATCAGGCCCGCACCTGTGACCAAGGGCACGGTGCGGACGCCCGCCATGTCGTTCCACATTCGGTGGTTAAAGTAATAGGGCACCGGCAGGATCACCTCATCCCCTTCGGCGCACAGGGTCATGATCGCTGCCGCATAGGCCTGATTGCAACCGCTGGTGATCGCAACCTGATCGGGGGTGACGGTGCCGCCATAGGTGGCGGACCATTGCTGCGCCACCTCGGCCCGCAGGTCGGGCAGGCCCAGCACCGGCCCATACAGATGCGCAGACGGGTCGGTCATCACGATATCGGCCATCGCCTGCAACATGGGCAGGGGCGGCGCATCAACCGGGGCGGCCTGACTGACATTGATCAGCGGGCGGTCGGGGGGAAAGGTCACACCGTCCAGCCAGCGCCGCGCCTCCATTACCGGGGGGGCGAATGTGGTTGCGGTGCGGGGCAGGGTGTTCATTGGGTGAGCCTATTCAGGGGGTTAAGCCGCATTTGGGCCGCTGTGACGCCGCTCCATCACAACCAGCCAGATCACCAAAAGGTCAATCACCGTTAACACCAGCAGCACCGGGTCGCGCGTGACGACGTACTGGCTGATCTGGTACAACACAAAGCCGGTCAGAATCGCTACAGACAGGTGATAGGCCCCGCGCAACCGGATGAGCAGCGCCAACACCACCCCAAGGTTCAGCACGCCATGGCCCAGCAGGTAGATCGCATAAAAGTTCTCGGTGCCCGGGCTGAGTTTGCTGGCCCAGTCGATCACCCGCTGCGCCATCGGGTCGGCAGGATCCTGTGCGATTTCAGTCTTGGTCAGCCAGTCGACAAAGCGCTGGATCGTACCGCCGGGCGACAGCCACAGCCCGGCTCCGCCGATCAGTTGCAGCGCGCCCA
>JANOMH010000816.1:0-3292 GCA_031420215.1 Rhodobacterales bacterium
TTCGGGCATGGCGACCTCACTTACACTCCCCCGCCCCATAATGCGCCGGGCGAGTAGGGTCAATTGGGCCACGCTTGCCTACTTGTCGTGGGCCTGCAGACGAATCATGCTGCAACCCCTGACTGCTCTGTTAAATCAGGGTCCGGATATTGGGTTTTGACCCACAGCAGCGTTATCGGGGCACGGATGGATCGGTTTTTTGCAGGTGTAGTGCTGGTTCTGGCGCTGACCTTTGGCGTTATGCAATCAGCAGCGGCACAACAATCAGGCGTCTGGCTGCAGGTCGAGGCGCAACCTACATTGGGCGAGGCGCAGGCCCGTGTCCGGGCTTATGCCGCCCGGTTTCAACATGTGAACGGCTACTACCTCGGTTCAGGCTGGTATGGCATCTCCTTTGGTCCCTATTCCGAGGCGGATGCCCAGACCCTGCTGCGCCAATTGCTGGATCAGCGCGCCATTCCGGCCGACAGCTTTATCTCGGACGGGGCGCAGTTCCAACAGCAGTTCTGGCCGATTGGTGTCGGGGCGGCGACCGAACCGCAAAGCCTGCCCAACACCCCAACGACCGACCTGCCCGAGGCTGATGTCGCGATCGTTGCCGAACCGATCCCCGCCGAACCGATCCCCGAAATGCCGATCCCCGAACTGCCGGTCATTGCCGAGCCTGTCATCCTCGATGTGCCCGATGAAACCAGCCGCGAGGCACAGGCCAGTGAAGCGGACCTGACCCGCCCCCAAAGGGAACAACTGCAGATCGCCCTGCAATGGGCCGGATTTTACGACGGCGCGATTGACGGGGCCTATGGCCGTGCCACCCGCAATTCGATGGGGGCCTGGCAAGAGGCCAATGGCTATGAGGTCACCGGCGTTCTGACCACCCGGCAGCGGGCTGCCCTGTTGGCAGGTTTCAATGCCGTGCTTGAAGGGCTCGACCTGCAATTGGTCCGTGATCAGGCCACCGGGATCGAGATACAAATCCCAACCGGCGTGGTCAGCTTTAGTGCCTATGAGCCACCCTTTGCCCGGTTCACCCCCAAAGGTGATCTGGATGCGACCGTGTTGCTGATCAGCCAGCAAGGCGACCAGACCCGGCTTTATGGCCTGTATGAAATCCTGCAAACCCTTGAAATCATGCCCCCCAACGGGCCGCGCGACCGGGGCGAGAACAGTTTCGAGATCGAAGGCGTGAATGGCCGCATCCATTCCTATATCACCGCCACTCTGGCCGATGGTCAGATCAAAGGTTTCGCTCTGATCTGGCCTGCGGGCGACGAAGAGCGCCGCACCCGCCTGCTGGGCGAAATGCGAGCCAGCTTTACCCCGATTGACGGCGTGCTTGACCCCGCCATTGCCGCCCCCGGCGAAGATCAGGCGGTGGATCTGATTTCCGGACTTGAGGTGCGCCAGCCGATCCTGTCGCGCTCGGGCTTTTACATTGATGCCGCTGGCACCGTGCTGACCACGACCGAAGTGCTGGGTGATTGCGGCTATCTGACCGTCGATGACGATCATCTGGCCACGGTGGCCTTCCGTGATGATACACTGGGGATCGTGGTGCTAAAGCCCGAGACCCCCTTGGCCCCGATCGGGATAGCGGCATTTCAGACCGGCGTGCCGCGGTTGCAGGATCAGGTAGCGGTGTCGGGTTATCCCTATGGTGGGGTGCTGGCAATGCCGGCGCTGACCTTTGGCAAGCTGGCCGATATTCGCGGCCTGAATGGTGAAGATACGGTAAAGCGGCTGGCCCTGACCGCCCAACCCGGCGATGCTGGCGGGCCGGTGTTTGATAACGGCGGCGCGGTGTTGGGAATGCTCTTGCCCCGGGCTGACCTGAATGGCCAGGTCTTGCCGCCCGAGGTCAGCTTTTCGGTCGATGCCCCCGCGATTATTGCCTCGCTGGCCGCCGCAGGGGTCACCGTGCAGACCACCGATCAGATCAGCTTCATGCCGCCCGAAACCCTGACCCGCGAGGCCCCGAAGATGACCGTATTGGTGAGTTGCTGGAAGTAACGCGTGGGTTTCATCCACCCTATGTAGGGTGGGTGATACCCACGCGCCCGGTCATGTCCGTGCGATATCCGGCGTTACATGGATAACTGTCGGCCCATCGGCGGAAAATGCGGTCTGCACCGCGACCACCAATTCCGTCATTGACCGCGGGGCCGCAGCATGGGCCCCATAAGCCTTTGCCAATGCCATAAAATCCGGATTCTGCTGGATCACCGCATTGGGCGCTATTTGCGCTTTGACCATGCTCGCCTCGATCGCGCCCAGCTTGCCGTTGTCCCACAGGATGATTGGCAGGGGCAGGTGCAATTCTACCGCTGTGGCCAGCTCGGGCAGCGTATACTGAAACCCGTAATCCCCCGCGATGGCCACGGTTGGCAGGCCGGGCCTGCCGATAGCGCCGCCAATCGCCGCAGGGAGGGCATAGCCCAGAGTGCCAAATCCATAGGGGTGGTGCCAATGGCCGGGCCGGGCCATCGGCCACAGCATCAACGCGGCATAGGCCAGCTGGGTCATGTCGGAAAAAATCATCGCATTTGGCGGCAAACCGGCGCGCAATCCGTCAATCAAAAGGCTCAGGCCGGGATACTCTGCCTCGCCCTGACTGCGCCACAGCTGGTTTTTGGCGACCACTTCGGCTGCGGTCCAGCCGGTGGCAGCTGTCCAATCCGGGCCCAAGGTTGCGGTCAGATCATCGATAAACCCGCCCGCATCGGCCAAAATCCCAATCCCGGTATCGGCGCTGGTCAGCACGGCGGGATCAATATCAACCCGGATCAGCGGCACCTGATGCCCCAGGTTTTCACGCCACAAATCCACCTCGCTCAGTTCGGTTCCGACAGCAATCACCAGATCGGCAGAGCCAATCACGCCCTCTGCCCCGGCCCGTTCCAGCGTCGCGCCGAAATGCAGCGGATAGTCGGGCGACACGACCCCCCGCCCGGCCTGTGTCTCGAACACCGCCGCCCCCATCCGCGCCAGCAAGGGCAGCACCCTGACCTGCACGGCCCCTCCTCCCAGAATGAACAACGGGCGGCGGGATGCGACCAGCCGGGGCATCAGCGCCTCCAGACCGAACCGCCCCGGATCGGCCAACAGCGCAGTTTGCCGCCATGGTGGCGCAGGGTCCACCGCCGTTTCCAGCAGCCGCATCGGCACCTGAATATGCTTGGGCCTTGCGCGGCTGGACTGAAATTCATCCAAGGCCCGGTCAATCAGTTGGTAGACCCCCGGCGCATCTGCCGCCTGCACCGACCAGTCTGACACGGTCTCGGCGGCGGCCCGC
>JANOMH010000817.1:0-3577 GCA_031420215.1 Rhodobacterales bacterium
GGGGCATGTCCATTGCCCCGCTCGCCCAACCGTTTCGCGGCATCCTGTTCAAACTCGCCTCGGTTTGCGTGTTTGTCGGCATGGCCAGCCTGATCAAGGCCGCGTCCGCCCATGTTCCGCCGGGCGAGGCGGTGTTTTTCCGCTCGTTCTTTGCCATGCCGGTGATTGTCGTCTGGCTTCTGCTGCGCGGCGAATTGCGGCATGGGTTGGAAACCCGGCAGCCGCTTGGCCATTTCTGGCGCGGGCTGGTGGGAACAACAGCGATGGGGCTGGGGTTTGCCGGGTTGGGCCTGTTGCCCCTGCCCGAAGTGACCGCCATCGGCTATGCCGCCCCGCTGCTGACGGTGATCTTTGCCGCAATGTTCTTGAACGAAGAAGTCCGGGCCTTTCGCCTGACTGCCGTTGCAATCGGGTTGGTTGGCGTGGTCATCGTGCTGTCACCCCGATTGTCAATTGGCGCGGGGCCGATGGATGCCCTCGAAACCTTGGGCGCAGTCGTTGTGCTGGGTGGCGCCGCCTTTGCCGCCTTGGCACAGGTATTCGTGCGCAAACTGGTCGCGACCGAGGGCACGGCAGCCATCGTGTTCTGGTTCTCGGTCACGGCCACATTGCTGTCGTTGCTCAGCCTGCCCTGGGGCTGGGTCGTGCCCACTCCGGTTGAGGCACTGATGCTGGTCTGCGCCGGGTTGTGCGGCGGCGTGGGCCAGATCTTGCTGACCTCAAGCTACCGCTTTGCCGATGCGTCGGTGGTGGCCCCGTTCGAATATGCGTCAATGATATTGGCCATCGGGGTTGGCTATTTCATCTTTGGCGAAGTGCCGACATGGGTCACGATCAGCGGTGCGGCGATCATCATCGCTGCGGGCGTGCTGATCATCTGGCGCGAACGGCAATTGGGGCTGGAACGGGCCAGACAGCGCAAGGCGATGGGGTTGGGGGGTTAACCCCGGTCCTGTACCCGCTTGTTCCGCGTCGCGATCAGTTTCAGTCGCAGCGCGTTCAGTGTGATGAACCCGGCGGCGTCTTTTTGGTCATAGGCCCCGGCGTCCGCCTCAAACGTCACATGCTTTTCGGAATAGAGCGAATGGTCCGACCAGCGGGCGACGGTGCGGGCGGAACCTTTGTAGAGTTTCACCCGCACAGTGCCCGTCACATGCTCCTGTGATTTGTCGATCAGTGCCTGCAACATCTCGCGTTCGGGGCTGAACCAGAAGCCGTTATAAATCAGTTCCGCATAGCGCGGCATGATCGAATCCTTGAGGTGCCCTGCGCCCGCATCCAGCGTGATCTGTTCAATGCCGCGATGCGCCTCGAGCAATATCGTCCCGCCCGGCGTTTCATAGACGCCACGCGATTTCATACCGACAAAGCGGTTTTCGACCATATCAAGTCGCCCGACCCCATGCGCCCCGCCGATTTCATTCAGCCGGGTCAGGATGGTGGCGGGCGACATGGACACGCCATCGATGGCCACGGCATCACCGCGTTCAAAGCTGATCTCGACCATTTGTGCGACATCGGGCGCATCCTCGGGGGCGACGGTGCGCTGATAGACGTAATCGGGCGCTTCCTCGGCGGGGTTCTCCAGCACCTTGCCCTCGGACGAGGTATGCAGCAGGTTCGCATCGACCGAGAACGGCGCTTCGCCGCGTTTATCCTTGGCGATCGGGATCTGGTGCGTCTCGGCAAAGTTGATCAGATCAGTCCGGCTCGACAGATCCCAGATGCGCCAGGGGGCAATCACCGTGATGTCGGGATCAAGTGCTGCTGCGGCCATTTCATAGCGGACCTGATCATTGCCCTTGCCGGTAGAGCCATGCGCGATTGCATCAGCCCCGGTTTCATGCGCGATCTCGACGACGCGCTTGGTGATCAGGGGGCGGGCGATGGAGGTTCCGAGCAGATACAGCCCCTCGTACAGTGCATTGGCCCGGAACATCGGGAAGACGAAGTCGCGGACGAACTCTTCGCGGACATCCTCGATGTAAATGTTTTCTGGCCTGATCCCCATCAACAGTGCCTTGGACCGCGCCGGTTCCAGTTCTTCTCCCTGCCCCAGATCGGCGGTAAAAGTCACCACTTCGCAGCCATATTCGGTCTGCAGCCACTTCAGGATGATCGAGGTATCAAGCCCGCCGGAATAGGCGAGAACGATTTTTTTCGGGGCAAAAGTGGGAGCAGTCATTACAGGATCCTTTGTGGCACTTCTGCCCCGCGATTAGCGATTATCAGTCCCAAGGGCAAGCGCAGTCCGGTCCCGGCCATTGACACGACCACCCATGTCATGCGTTGATTCGGGTCAACATTTTCAGAGAGGGTAAAATGAACGGCATCGATATTTTTGGCCATTCCGTGCGACAGGTTTTCGGCAACCTGAGTGCAGCAATCAGACTCTCGGCCCTGTTGTATCTCGTGCAGTTTGGCGTCACGATCTGGTATACCTCAAGTATGCCCGACGTTGCTTTTGGGGCAATGAACCCCGAGGCGATGGCCAACATTCCGTGGGGCACAATGCTGATCTTTTTCATCGTGCTGTTGATCACAAGCCTGTGGATTGCGGTTGCGTGGCACCGCTTTGTCCTGTTGAGTGAAGAGCCGGGATCGATCATCCCGGCATTTCGCGGTGATAGGATGCTGGCCTACTTCGGCTATTCGCTGCTGATCTGCCTGATCATGATCCCGGTCGTGCTCATTCTGGGATTTGTCACATCCCTCATTGTTGCGCCACTCCTGATGTCGGGCGGACCAAGTCTGTTCGGACTGATCGTTGTGGGGCTGCTGGTTTACATTCCGATCATCGTCATTTCCTACCGATTGAGCGTTGTCTTGCCGGCCGCAGCACTTGAGGAAAATCTTGGGATCGGCGGCGCATGGGAACGGACGAGAGGCACAACCGGGACCATTCTGGTTCTGGCGATCATTTCTGCGATTGCCTATTACATCATCAGCCTGCCAGTCCTGTATATTTTCACCCAAGGGTCAGTGCCTTCCTACATCTGGACTTTCTTCAGCCAATGGATCGCCCTCATGGTTGGCGTCAGCATTCTGACCACACTGTACGGGCACTATGTCGAAGAGCGCCCGTTGGTATAGGCATGATCCCGGATGCGCGCGGCAGTTCCCGCTCGCTTTCGATGGCCAGCACTCACAGCGCGTCGTTCGACGCACGGCTGATCAGGCCCGGCCCCGATTGGTGGGCCCACGCGCAGGGTCGGGCCGACCCGCTGAGCCAAGTGCAAGTCATTTCCGCGCCGCAATGTCGCACAGGCACCGCGGCGGCGTTGACCTTGTCTGCCAGGACGTGCGACCACGGCCTGATGTCGGCAAGGGAGAGTTGGTCTATGGGTTGGTTGATCATCAAGCACAGCTTTGGGTTGGTTTTCCGGAATTTTGGACAGGCCCTGCGGGTGTCATTGGGTCCAATACTCATTGCGGCACTTGTGATCTATGTGACCGCACTTGCCATTGGCATGACGCCGGCCCGGATTGTGATGACGCTGGCATTGGGTCGGTTGATGACTAGCCTGATCATGTTCGGACTGTTTGTGCTTGTGGTGATCTCGGTCATGGCGGCCTG
>JANOMH010000818.1:0-4102 GCA_031420215.1 Rhodobacterales bacterium
GGAAAAACACCGCCTCGCCCGGCGGAACATGGGCGGACGCGGCCTTGATCAGGCTGGCCATGCCGACAAACACGCAAACCGAGGCGAGTTTGAACAGGATGCCGCGAAACGGTTGGGCGAGCGGGGCAATGGACATGCCCCGACCCTAACCCCGCGCGGTGCCGGTGAAAAGCGGCTTAGGTCCGCAGGTCGCGGGCAATCTTGATGAATTGCACCAGCCCGACACGCTCTTTCGGGCGGCGTTGCAATGTCAGACTGGTCCAGTGAGGCCGTGCGGTTTTAGCAATGCGCAGGAATTCCCGCAGGCCGATAGTGCTGTCATAGCTTTTGGGCTTGTCCACGATATGGCGCGGCATGTGATTGTTCCTCCATGGCAGTGGTGCGACACCTTATCATGAGTCGGCCCATCCTTTGGTATTGCTTCAGTCAACCGGCATAACCCGCAGGATTCCGCCTGCGGTGTCGTCGATCAACAGCAAAAGCCCGCCATCCGCCAGTTCCTCGACATCACGGACCCGGCCCACATCGGTGATTACCCTTTCTTCGCCTACCACCCGACCGTCCGTCAGCTTTAGCCGGACCAAAGCGCCGGGATTCAGCGACCCGATCAGCAGATCGCCCTTCCAACCCGGAAACGCATCACCCTGATAAAACAGCATCCCACCGGGGGCGATGACCGGGTCCCAGTAATAAACCGGCTCTTGCACCCCCTCAATCCGGGACAAGCCTGACCCAACGGGTGTGCCATCGTAATTCTCGCCGTAGCTGACCAATGGCCAGCCGTAGTTCAGCCCCGGCTCTGGGTGGTTCAACTCGTCGCCGCCTTGAGGACCATGTTCGACTGTCCACAAAACGCCGTCCGGCGTGATAGCCGCCCCTTGCATATTGCGGTGGCCGTAGGACCAGACCTGATCGTCCCCATTGACCCCGACAAAGGGATTATCCGCTGGAACAGAGCCTGTTTCGGTCAGCCGGATCACTTTGCCATAAGTCGTCGTCAGGTCCTGCGCCAGCAGCCGGTTTGTATCAGTGAAATGCTCGCCCGTAGTGATGAACACCCGGCCCTGACCGTCGAACACAATGCGTGATCCATAGTGGACAGGAACAAGCGAGGGCGGGTCCTGCACAAACATATCCTGCACGTCGGTCAACGTGGTGCCATCGGCGGACAGCACCCCACGCGCAGCAGCAGTGACAAAGCCGTTGGCCAATGGCTTTGCATAAGTCCACCAGACCAATCTGCTGGTCGCGAAATCCGGGGCCACGGCGACATCCAGCAACCCGCCCTGTTCAATCGCTGCAACTTCGGGCAAGCCTGAAATCGGTTCTGACAAAACTCCATCGGGCGATATCAACCGCATCCGGCCCGGCCGTTCCGTCACCAGCCAACCGCCCCCCGGCAGGGTCGCGATGCCCCATGGGTTTTCCAGCCCTTCGACAAATGGCGTCACGGTGACCGGGGTCGCGGACAGGGCAGGGGCGCGGGTCTGGTCAGCAGTGGCAGGGGTGAAACCAGTGTTGGGGGGGCCTTGTTCCACCTCGCAAAAGGCTGGAGTGGCCAAGAAACAGAGACTAAATAGGGCAACTCTCATGACGATAACCTTTCTACCGCCCATCGCGCGGCATCTGCAACCGCAGGATCAGGGTCCGCGATCAGTCGGGCGGCGCAGGCCGCAAGCCCCCGGTCCCCTGAATTGCCAATTGCATACAGCACATTGCGCACAAACCGGTCCCGCCCGACCCGTTTGACCGGACTTCCCGCAAACCTGGCGCGAAACGCCGCGTCGTCCAGTGTCACAAGATCGGCAAGTTTCGGCGGGCCTTCGGTGGCAAGATATTTCATCTCAACCGCAGCGACGGCGAATTTGTTCCATGGGCAGATCGCCAGACAATCATCGCAACCATAGATCCGGTTGCCCAGTTTGGCGCGCAACTCCAAGTCCACCGGCCCCTTATGCTCGATGGTCAGATAGGAAATGCAGCGGCGTGCGTCCAACTGATATGGGGCCGGAAACGCCGCAGTTGGACAAATGTCCAAACAGGCGGTGCAAGACCCGCAATGGCTGATTTCCGCCTTATCAGGCTCTAGTTCCACAGTCGTAAAGATTGCCCCCAGAAAGATCCAATTGCCCAGATCGCGGCCCAACAGGTTGGTGTGTTTGCCTTGCCATCCCAGCCCGGCGGCTTGGGCCAGGGGTTTTTCCATCACCGGGGCAGTATCGACAAACACCTTGATTGCGGCCCCCGGCACCTGATCAATCAACCAGCGGCCCACGGTTTTCAGCCGCTTCTTGACCAGATCATGATAATCGCGGCCATGGGCGTAAACACTGATCGCGGCATGATCGCTTAATTCCAGAACCGCCAAGGGGTCGTGCTGCGGCGAATAGGCCTCGGCCAGCATGATCACCGACTTTGCCTCGGGCCACAAAGCCGCAGGATCGCCGCGCCACGCCATCCGTTCGGCCATCCATCCCATCTGGCCATGCCGCCCATCGGCCACAAACGCGGCCAATCGTTCGGCGGCCTGGGGGACCGAGTCCGGGCGGCACACTCCCATCCGCACGAAACCGGTCCCCAGCGCAAAGCGGGTCAGTCGGGCTTTCAAATCAGGGGTCGAAGGGGTTTGGGGCATGTCGGGTTGCACCTTTGGCACCGGCGGTCGTGCCCTGCCATGTAACTCTTTGGACGAGCGGGATTCAATGCTGCTCGCAAAGCGGGCATCCGCAGTCGGAAAATGCAGGCTACGGCGGGTTCGCAGTTGTATTCCGGTAGTTGGCCGTGATTACCTGACCGGGGTGAGTTCAGGGGAAATCATGTCAGAGGCAGTCATCAGCATAGCCCATCGTGGGCCCGTTGCCCGGTTGCTCCGGCGCAAGCTGGCGATGCTCGGACTGTTTCTGATCGGGCTGGTGGTGGCGGGTGCGGTTTTTGCCCCATGGCTGGTGGCCTTTGCACCTGATGCGCAATTGTTCGACGGGCTAACCATCGAAGGCGCGCCGATGCCCCCCGGCGGCGCCTATCTGCTTGGCACCGACCTGCTGGGCCGTGACCTCTGGGCGCGCATCCTGTATGGGGCCCGCACCTCGCTGGTGATCGGACTGGTGGCCAACGGCATCGCATTGGCGATTGGCACATTGGTCGGGATCACGGCGGGCTATTTCCGCGGTTGGATCGGGTCGGCGCTGATGCGCTTTACCGATCTGATGATGGCATTCCCGGCGTTGCTGCTGGCGATCTGTCTGGCAGCGATTTTTCAGCCCTCGCTGTGGATCGTGGCCCTTGTCATTGCGCTGGTGAACTGGGTGCAGACCGCGCGGGTGATCTATACCGAGACCAGCGCTTTGGCCACGCGCGATTTTGTGGCGGCCGCGCGCACTTTGGGGGCAGGGCATGGACGGATTCTGTGGGTCCATATCCTGCCGCATCTGCTGCCCACGATCATCGTCTGGGGCACTTTGGGGATTTCGACCACGGTGCTGTTAGAAGCGACCCTGAGCTTTCTGGGCATCGGCGTGCAGCCCCCGACCCCCAGCTGGGGCAATATCATCTTTGAAAACCAGACCTATTTTCAGGCCGCCCCTTGGCTGGTGTTCTTTCCCGGCGTGGCGATCCTGCTGCTGGCGCTGGCATTCAACCTGGTGGGCGATGCTTTAAGGGACGTGCTCGACCCGTTGCAGCGGGGGCGGGGCTGATGCTGGCTTATCTGGCGCGCCGCCTGTTGGCCTCGGCACTGATCCTGCTCGGGGTCAGTTTCATCACCTATTTCCTGCTGTTCGTCCTGCCCGCCGATCCGGTCCGCCAGATTGCCGGGCGGTCAGCCACTGCCGAAACCGTGCAGAATATCCGCGAACAACTGGGGTTGGATCAGCCGTTCGTGGTGCAATACGCCCGCTACTTGGGCAATCTGCTGCAGGGCGATCTGGGGCGGTCCTATCTGCAACGGACGCAAGTGGCGGAACTGATCTGGTCCCGCCTGCCCGCCACCCTGCTGCTGATGCTGGGGTCTATTCTGGCCGAACTGGTGATCGGGCTGAGCATGGGGGTCATCGCTGCCCTGCGGCGCAATACCGGCACCGACCAAACCCTGATGATCGCCAGT
>JANOMH010000819.1:0-3753 GCA_031420215.1 Rhodobacterales bacterium
CCGCTGCGGGAACCGGGGCCATATAATTCCGAAATCAGCCCTTCCCCTTGGCTCAAACGGCAGTATAGTGACCGCCCATGAGCATCGGTTTGTCCTCTTTGGCCCTCGGCCTCCTGCTTCTTAGCCGCTTCTGAGCGTGCCCTTCGGTGCTGCCGCTCAGAAGAGGATCAGCGCCGGATCAGCTAAGCCCCCCAAAGCAGGACCACCAAAATGACCATCGATAAATCCCGCGTCTTGATATTCGACACCACACTGCGCGACGGCGAACAGTCGCCGGGTGCGACCATGACCCTGTCCGAGAAGATCGAAATCGCCGAAATGCTGGACGACATGGGTGTCGATATCATCGAGGCCGGGTTTCCCATTGAGTCCGAAGGCGATTTCCGGGCGGTCAGCGACATCGCCAAACTGGCCAAAACCGCCACAATCTGCGGGTTGGCGCGGGCGAACTACAAAGACATTGACCGCTGCTGGGAGGCAGTGAAACACGCCCGCTCGCCGCGTATTCATACCTTTATCGGCACCTCGCCGCTGCACCGGGCGATTCCCAATCTGGATATGGACCAGATGGCGCAGCGTATCCACGACACCGTCACCCATGCCCGCAACCTGTGCGACAATGTGCAATGGTCGCCGATGGACGCGACCCGGACCGAGGCCGATTATCTGTGCCGGACGGTTGAAATCGCAATCCGGGCCGGGGCCACGACGATCAACATTCCCGATACTGTGGGCTATACTGCGCCCGCCGAATCCGCGGCCTTGATCGCCATGCTGCTGGAAAAAGTCCCCGGTGCGGATGAGGTGATTTTTGCGACCCATTGCCACAACGATCTGGGCATGGCCACCGCCAATGCCTTGGCCGCAGTGGCTGGCGGGGCCCGGCAAATTGAATGCACGATCAATGGCTTGGGCGAACGGGCCGGAAATACCGCACTGGAAGAAGTGGTGATGGCGCTGAAGGTGCGCCACGACATCATGCCATGGTCGACCCGGATCGACACGACCAAGATCATGAACATTTCGCGCCGCGTCGCCACCGTCAGCGGCTTTCCGGTGCAGTTCAACAAGGCCATTGTCGGCAAGAACGCCTTTGCGCATGAAAGTGGCATCCATCAGGACGGCATGCTGAAAAACGCCGAGACGTTCGAGATCATGCGCCCGACCGATGTGGGCCTGGCCGAAACCAATCTGGTGATGGGCAAGCATTCCGGCCGCGCGGCGCTGCGGTCCAAGCTGAAAGAGCTGGGGTATGAGTTGGCCGATAACCAGCTGAATGATGTGTTCGTGCGGTTCAAAGACCTCGCAGATCGGAAAAAGGAAGTCTATGACGACGACCTGATCGCCTTGGTCCGGCAGAACGACGCCGCCGACGACCGGCTAAAGATCAAGTATCTGCGCGTGGTCTGTGGCACCGAGGGGCCGCAGACGGCTGATCTGACACTGGAAATCGATGGGGTGGATCACAAGACCACCGCCTATGGCGATGGCCCCGTCGATGCGACGTTCAAAGCGGTCAAAGCTCTGTTTCCGATCAGCGCCCGCCTGCTACTCTATCAGGTCAACGCGGTGACCGAAGGCACCGATGCGCAGGCGACCGTCAGTGTCCGGCTCGAAGAAGACGGCCGCATCGCCACGGGTCAGTCGGCGGACACGGATACGGTGCTGGCCAGCGCCAAAGCCTATGTCAATGCGATCAACCGGCTGTTGGTGCGGCGCGAAAAGTCGGCTCCGAATGCCGATGTGAAGGGCGTGAGCTATAAAGATGCGGGTTAGCGATGTATGATCCGGGGGCCAGCCGAGGCCCCCGGATCAACTATTCTTGGAGGCAAGGCGATGTTAATCATTTGCGTAGGCATCCCAAGATGACACAAGATGAGAACTCCCAACCGCTGGCAGGCCGGACAGCCAGCATCAGCCGCAAAATGAACCTGCCCGCGAAATACCTGTTCGCGGCACATGCAGCACCTGAACTTCTGATGCGCTGGTTTGGCCCCGTGGGCTATCCGGTCACGTTGTGCGACATCGACTTCCGGGTGGGTGGCAGATGGCGGATGGCAATGACCGGCCCGGACGGGCTACAGGGACCGCCATTTGGCGGCACGTATCGGGAAATCGCTCCCAACAGCCGCATCGTCTATGACAACGGTTTTGAGGAGGCTGGTGGAGGGTCATTGAACCTGCAAAACGCCGGAACCATGGTCATGACAGTTACCTTTGAAGAGGCTGACAGCGCCACGAAGGTGACCGTGTCTACTTTGTTTGAGACCGTTGAAATGAAGCAGGAATATCTGGGCTTTGGCATGCTTGAGGGGATCTCGTCCGGGTTCGACCAGCTCGAGGTTGTGGTGGCCGAACTCGCTGCACAAGGCTGAGCTGCGCGACTGCACGAGCGGTCTAATCAGAAGGTGTCGCTCTTTGCTTTTGTAACCGCAGTGCCAGCCCAAGTGCCACACCCACTCCGATCGCCACGGTCAGATCGACAGTCACGGTCAGGCCCAGCGTGAGCAGCAGCAATATCCGGTCACTGACCGGCCCGGCCATATAGCCCCGCCATTTCAACGGCTCGGACATATTCCATGCGGTCAGGATCAGTAGACCGGCCAGCGCGGGCATCGCCAGATAGCCGGCCAGAGGGGCGGCCAGCATCATCACCGCGAGCACGACCAGCGCATGCACAAGCCCGGCCACCGGGGTTCGGCCACCCGCCCGCACATTGGTCGCCGTCCGGGCTATTGCGCCGGTCGCGGGCAGGCCACCAAACAGTGCAGAGCCGACATTCGCCGCACCCTGCGCCAAAACCTCGGCGTTTGGCCGATGGCTGCCACCAATCATCCGGTCAGCCACCACGGCAGACAGAAGCGATTCGATCCCGGCCAAAAAAGCGATAATGAAGGCCGAGGGCAACATTTCCCGCAGCTGGGTGACAGAAAGATCAGGCAAGCCGGGCATGGGCAAATGGTCTGGCAAGGCCCCAAACCGGGAAAACAAGGAGTCTACCGGTAAATCCAGAACAACCACAGCGCCCGAGGTGAGTGCCACGGCCACGATCAACCCCGGCAGGCTTGGCGCGGCCCGGCGCAGGGCCACAATCAGGATCATGGTGACGATGCCGACCGAAAGGGCGGACAAGTTCACTGTGGCCCGCGCCGCCCAAAGTGCTGGGACTTTATCCAGAAAGTCCGCCGCATCCCCGACCACCGTCAACCCGAACAGGTCCTTTAACTGGCTGGTCGCAATGATCACCGCGATGCCGATGGTAAAGCCGTTGATCACCGCCTCTGGCACCAGCGCCACCAGATTACCGGCGCGAAACAGCCCGGCAAGCAACAGGATAACCCCGGCCATGAACGTCGCAGTTACCAGTCCGTCATAGCCATGGGCCGCAATCACGCCTGCCACCACCACGATAAATGCCCCGGTCGGCCCACCAATCTGCACCCGACTGCCACCCAAAAGCGAGATCAGAAATCCGGCCACAATTGCAGTGACCAAACCTTGCGCCGGAGCCGCCCCAGAGGCGATGGCAATGGCAAGGCTGAGGGGAATCGCCACCATCGCGACAGTGATTCCAGCCAGCCCATCCGCCAGCGCCTGACCCCGGTCATAGGTCTTTAATGTGGTGATAATCTTGGGCTTAAGCATTTGTTGCCCCGATTTTTTCGAACCCTGATCACAATATCGCGGTCAAACACTGATTGCACTTTCCTCGTCTGGAACATAGAAAAAATCAGCGATATTCCACCATTATTT
>JANOMH010000820.1:0-1852 GCA_031420215.1 Rhodobacterales bacterium
ATGCACAATTTTCTGTTCGGGATCTATCCCTACATTGCTCTTTCGGTCATGTTGATCGGGTCTGTCGCGCGCTATGAACGCGATCCGTTCACTTGGAAATCGTCATCCAGCCAGTTGCTGCGGCGCAAGCAACTGATCGTGGGGTCGGTGTTGTTCCATGTCGGCGTGCTTATCATCTTTTTCGGCCATCTCTTCGGGCTTCTGACCCCGATTTCCGTGTTCCATGCCCTGGGCATCACGCCCTTTGCAAAGCAGCTTCTGGCTGTCGTGGTGGGCGGCATCGCCGGTGTCATGGCGCTGATCGGCGGGGGGATGCTGTTCCACCGCCGCTGGACCGATCCCCGCATCCGCAAGACGTCGAGCTTTGCCGATATCGCCATCCTCGCATTGTTGCTGGCGCAACTGGTATTGGGGCTGGGCACTATATTTGTGTCTGTCCAGCATCTCGACGGCGGAGAGATGGTCAAGTTCATGACCTGGGCGCAGATGATCCTTACGTTCCAATCCGGTGCGGCAGCGCAGATCGCCGACGCGGCGCTGGTGTTCAAGCTGCACTTGATCCTGGGGCTCACGATCTTCCTGCTGTTCCCGTTCACTCGGCTGGTGCACATGCTGTCGGTGCCGATCCGCTATGTCACACTGCGCCCCGGCTATCAGATCGTGCGATCGCGCCGCCATCGCTCGCTTGAGGAACGCCGCCGTGCCCATGATGCCCGGCAAGGCAAAACTGGCCCCACCATCAATACACCGGCGGAGTGAGTGCGATGAACATGGCCCTATTCCCGGATGTCGTCGTGAACGGCGAGACGATCCCCTCGGCGGCCGTCGCCGCCGAGGCCCAGAACCACAGCGCCCCCAAGGACAAACCCGGCATTGCCTGGCGCAAGGCGGCGCAGGCATTGGCGATCCGCACCCTGCTCTTGCAGGAAGCCCGCGCCCGCAGGTTGACGGCCGATCCCGAAGAACTGGCCCCCGGTCGGGTCGAGACCGAGGAAGATGCGCTGATCCGCGCCCTTCTGGACGACGCATTGTCAATTGCGCCGGTCACGGATACGGACGTGCGGACGGAATGGGCCAAAGACCCGGACCGGTTCCGGTCGTCGCCCCTTTGGGATGTGTCGCATATCCTGTGCGCCTGCGATCCGCGTGACGATGCGGAAAGCGCAATGGCCGAAGCCCGCGCCAAGGCTTTGCTGACGCGACTGGACGGTGATGCGAAAGGCTTTGCCCTCGCCGCGCGCGAAAGCGATTGCGGGTCGAAGGCATCCGGCGGGCATCTGGGCCAGCTTGGCCCCGGCGACACAGTGCCGGAGTTTGAGGCGGCCCTGCGCGGCATTGCCGAAGGTGCGACGACGCCCGCGCCCGTCCTCTCGCGCCACGGTTGGCACATCATCCGGCTGAACGCGATCGCACCGGGTCAGGTGCTGCCCTTTGAGGCCGTGCGCCCAAAAATCGCACAGGCTCTGGAAAAAGCGGGGTGGGCGCGCGCCTCGCGGGACTTCATCGAGGCTCTGGCCACCGGCGCGCAGATCTCCGGCGCAAGCCTCGCGTCGATCTGAACGGCGCGAAAGGAAAGGTCATGAAAGGCCAACATTCCTCGCAGACGCAACCGATGCGACGCGGCGATGGTCTGTCTCCGACAGACCCCTCGCTTCTCGCGACGCCTCTCGAATTCCTATGTGCAGATCACATGCGTGAACGTCAGGTTTGTATCGTAATCGACAGTTTGGCCGTGTCCATGTCCTTTGATCATTCAGCCGCAAAAACCGTGCTGCGGTTCTTGAACGAAGAGCTGAACCTCCACATGCGGGATGAGGCCGAAGACCTGTTCCCGCTCCTTGCCCGGCGCTGC
>JANOMH010000821.1:0-1842 GCA_031420215.1 Rhodobacterales bacterium
GCCCATGACCTGTTGGTCATACTGTTCGTAGACCCATGATTTATGGGCATAGTTTGGTGCGCCTATGAGCGCCCTTAGCGCGTCGATCGGGTCGATTTTGGGGATGTCAGTATAAGGCGCGGCGGCAGGTGTTGCCACCCATGGACGGTCGTATTCGGGGGCGTTGCCGGAGAGAGCCTTGAGCGGCAGGTCGGCTTTGACCTCGCCATTCAGGACGATCAGGAAACGATCCTCGGCGATTGTTTCACCGACGATGGCAAAGTCGAGGTCCCATTTGTCGAAAATCGCGCGGGCTTGCGCCTCTTTCTCGGGCTTGAGTACCATCAGCATCCGTTCCTGGGATTCCGACAGCATCATTTCATAGGCGGTCATGTTCAGCTCGCGGGTCGGCACCCGGTCCAGGTCCAGCCTGATCCCCAGGTCCCCCTTGTCGCCCATTTCAACCGCCGAACAGGTCAGCCCGGCGGCACCCATATCCTGAATCGAGATCACCGCACCCGAGGCCATCAGTTCAAGACACGCCTCCATCAGCCGTTTTTCGGTGAAGGGGTCGCCGACCTGCACGGTGGGGCGCTTATCCTCGATCGTGTCGTCGAATTCGGCGCTGGCCATGGTCGCCCCGCCAACGCCGTCGCGCCCGGTCTTGGCCCCAAGGTAGACCACGGGCATACCGATACCGGATGCGGTGGAGTAGAAAATCTTGTCCGCATCGGCGAGGCCCGCGGCAAAGGCGTTGACCAGACAGTTGCCGTTATAGGAGCGGTGGAAGCGCACCTCGCCGCCCACGGTCGGCACGCCAAAGCAATTGCCGTAGCCGCCGACGCCTTGGACCACGCCTGCCACCAAGGACTTGGTTTTGGGGTGGCTCGGCACGCCAAAAGATAGAGCATTCATCGCGGCGATTGGGCGGGCCCCCATGGTGAACACATCGCGCAGGATCCCACCGACGCCGGTGGCTGCCCCTTGGGTCGGCTCGATATAGGACGGGTGGTTGTGCGATTCCATTTTGAAGATCAGCGCTTGCCCGTCACCTATATCGACGACGCCCGCGTTTTCACCGGGGCCGCAAATCACTTGGCTGCCGGTGGTGGGCAGGGTGCGGAGCCATTTCTTGCTGGATTTATAAGAGCAGTGTTCATTCCACATCGCCGAAAAGATGCCCAGTTCGGTGAAGCTTGGCACCCGGCCGATGATGTCGAGGATGCGCTGGTATTCGTCGGGTTTCAGGCCATGGGCGGCGATAAGCTCTGGGGTGATGACGGGCTCTGCCATGGCTGTATTCCCTGCTGACGCAAACTTGCCGCCTCTTAGGGTAAGCTATGCTTGGGCGAAAGGGGGTGGGCGCAGGAAGGTCAACAGAAAGAATATTTTCGCGCCGATGTCGAAATTGGTAAACCGGCGGCGTCCTTGGAGTATCTGCAATGATAAGGAGACGTTCATGACCCTGCAAATCACAGCCCTTTACGCCGCCCTGATTGGCGTTTGGGCGGTTGTGCTGTCCAACTATGTCAGCATCAACCGGGGCAAGCACAAAATTTTTCATGGCGATGGCGGTCAGCCCGAGATGGCTGCAATCATCCGCCGCCATGGCAATCTGATGGAATATGCGCCGCTGGCGCTGATCTTGATGGGATTGGCCGAGGTCAGTGGTCTGACCGCTGGCTGGATGCACGGGCTGGGGGGAGTGTTGATTATATCCCGGCTGATCCATCCGTTTGGTATTTCGGTGTCCAATCCCAACAGCCCTTTGCGGATTGTCGGAGCCGTCGGCACCCATATCGTAACGCTGGGCGCTTCGCTTTACATCTTGTGGACGGTCATTTCGGCCTGACACTCAACCCT
>JANOMH010000822.1:0-1516 GCA_031420215.1 Rhodobacterales bacterium
CCAAAGTCGCCGTCGCCTCGACCTGCGGCAGCACCTTGAACGCCACCTCGGTCAATACGCCCAACGTGCCATGCGCGCCCGCCATCAGCCGGGCCAGATCAAGGCCGGTGACATTCTTCATCACCCGGCCACCATTCTTGACTGTTTGCCCGGCCCCATCAACAAACCGCACCCCCAGCAGATAATCCCGCGCCGCCCCGGCCTGCACCCGGCGCGGACCCGAGATATTGGCGGCAACCACCCCGCCAATTGTCGGCTCGCCCGTGGTGTCCAGCAGGGCGCGATGATCCATCGGCTCAAACGCCAAACGCTGATGCGACCGGGTCAGAGCCGCCTCAACAACAGCCAGGGGCGTGCCCGCCTGCGCGACCAATGTCAGGGCACCGGGTTCATACAAACTGATCCCGGACAGCCCGGCCACCGACAAACCCTCGCCCCGCACCACCCGGCCATAATCCCGCGTGCCACCACCGATAATGCGCAACGGCCCGCCCGCATCGCGGACCATTTCGGCCAGTTCGCTTTCACTTGCCGGGTTCAGCACAAAACGTCCTTCATTCTTTTGGCCCCAAATATCCTGGGGGGAGACGTAGTCGGGGGGCTAGCCCCCCATTTATCCCCGCCGCGCCGCACTCACCGCCAGCGGAAACACCTTGGCCGGGTTCAGCAACCAGCCCGGATCAAACACATCCTTGACCCACATTTGCGCCTCCAAATCCACCGGATCAAACTGCACCGGCATCAGATCGCGCTTTTCGATGCCCACGCCATGTTCGCCGGTCAGACAACCCCCGACCTCGACACACAGACGCAGAATATCCGCGCCCAAAGCCTCGCAGCGTTCCAGATCACCGGGGGTATTGGCGTTATACAGGATCAGCGGATGCATATTGCCGTCGCCGGCATGAAACACGTTGGCCACGTCCAGCCCGGCGGCTTGCGACATTTCAGCAATCCGGCGCAGCACAAAGGGCAGGGCGGTCACCGGAATGGTTCCGTCCAGACACATGTAATCATTGATCTGGCCCATCGCGCCAAAGGCGGATTTGCGACCCAGCCAGATGCGGGCAGCTTCATCGGCGTCGCGGGCCTCGCGCAGTTCAACCGGATTGTGCCGCCGGGCGATGGCCCCGATCAGCGCCAGTTGGGCGTCAATCTCGGCAGCAGACCCCTCAACCTCGACGATCAACAGGGCTTCGCAATCGGGATAACCGGCATGGGCGAAGTCTTCGCAGGCACGGATACAAGGGCGGTCCATGAACACAATGGCGACAGGCAGCACGCCCGCCCTGATGATATCGCTGACGCATTCCCCCGCCACTTCGGCGGCATCAAACCCGATCAGCACCGGCCGCGCCCCCTCGGGCTTTGGCAAGATGCGCAGGGTCGCTTCGGTCACCACACCCAACTGCCCCTCGGACCCGCAGATGACCCCCAGCAGGTCCAGCCCCGGTGCATCCATGAACGCCCCACCCAGTTCCATCACCGTCCCGTCCATCAAAACCACAGTCACTCC
>JANOMH010000823.1:0-3247 GCA_031420215.1 Rhodobacterales bacterium
TGCTGCAAGATACGCCCGCACCATTGGCGAATGCGCCAGAACCAGATCGCGCCCCGGATGGGGGTTGAACGTGATCATGCTGGCGCTTCCTTCATCACCCGTCCTGTCGCAATCCGATCTCAGGTCAAGCCGAAGATCGACTTGCCATGCCTGTCAAGAAGCGCCCCGACCTCGACCAGTATGTCAGTCAGTAACATCGTTTCATGTACTTCAAGATCATAATCCGTCCTCTCGAAGAGTGCGACGCAATGCGCCTCCGGATTGTGCCGGGACGCAAACAGAATCCCGTCAGGCGCATCGGGGTGTCGGTAAAGCGCATCCGACCATTGCGCGCAGGGCTCATAGGGGCCGGTCGAGAGTGAAGCTGTCGTGCCGAGCTTGGACAGACCGTCGCCAGTGGCTTGCACGAGCCTGATGACCCGCTTGGCTTTCAGGATCGAGAGCGCGCGGGTTTCAATTGCCTTGTAGTCGACCGTCAGCCTTTGCGGATTACGCAGCAGCGTCTCTATCATCGCGGCCTCAGCCTGCGGTGCTGCATAGAGTACACCGAAGGCCCCAGAGGCCGGATCGAAACGATACGCAGGCGGCTTTCCTGCGCCCGGGCCGAAAAACAAAGGTCCGCGGTTCTTGTCATGGACCCGGTACAAATTGGTTTGTGGCGGAACGCTGATGATTGGCAGACTGACCTTGTCCAGCCAATCGGGCGGCAGCGGGGCTGCGCCATCCGGCCCGCGCGGCACAGCGCTCATGCGAAGCCGTCGGCCTGGGTCTGGCTCAGGGCGCGCGCGACCGCCTGACCGTCACGCTGACGCAGCGCATCGAGCAGCGATCTGCCGCCGAGCGCGGAATCCTGTGCCAGCAGCATGTCGAGGACGACCCAGGCGTCTGCCCCATCTTGTGATGCGATGACCCGATCAAGGTCAGGCAGCACCGCCCCGTCCTCGAACTGAAAGGCCGGGTATTGCCAGTCCGAACCTATCCTGAGGGCGAGCAAGCGCGATGCGGCCCGGCGCTTGTCGACGGCCTGACGGCTAAGACCGAGGAGATCGGCCACCTGCGTGCTCGACATCATCGGTCCCGCAAGGCCCAACAGAATCTTGCGATGCTCAAGTGAACGGGCAACTGCGGGCGCAAGCGGGTCGATTTTCATCGCCGGATCGACCAGACGGCTGTCACCGATCGCCCGCGCCAGAGTGCCAAGATCGGAAGGAGCCGCCAGTGCTGCAAGCAGCATCTCATCCGTCATCTCTGCACTCATCCGCTGGACTGCGCTGATGGTGCGTTTCAGGAAACTGGCCCGAGCGCCCGATTGCGCCACATCTGCCTTTAAGGCGATGTTCGAGAGCATGTCATCCTCCACTTGTAAGTTGCTTTCAGGAATGTATGCCAGAATTCATCCAAAAGCAACCCGCCAGTATTAGATGATTGTTACGTTGCCGTAGATGACCCGGATTTCTGGCATCGCAGCCGTCAGTAGCGATAGCTCTTCGGTCTACATCTCGACGCCCTCCGAAATTTCCAGCGCGTCTTCAAGCTCGATCCCCAGATATCGTACGGTGCTGTCCATTTTTGTGTGGCCCAAAAGCAGCTGCACAGCCCGCAGGTTGCCAGTCTTCTTGTATATCTGCGCAGCTTTGGTTCTGCGCATCGAATGGGTGCCGTAAGCACTCGGCTCCAACCCAATTGAGGTCACCCAGCCTCGCAGGATTCTGGCGTACTGCCGTGTCGAATGATGTGGGCTGTCATGAAACCGGCTTGGCCAAAGGTCGTCGCACCCGACCATCGCCGGGCTTTCAATCCAGCGCTGTACGGATTTGCGCGTCTGCTCTGTGATCTCGAACTGAACGGGTCGCTGCGTCTTGCTCTGCATGACCGACGCACGCTCCTTCATATGACCTGAGACGAAGACATCCCGCACCTTGAGCCGCACGAGATCACAGCCGCGCAGCTTGCAGTCGATCGCCATGTTGAACAGGGCTAGGTCGCGGATGTTGTCCGCGATCTCAAGACGCACGCGGATCGCCCAGACGTGCTTTGGTTGCAGTGGGCGCTTCTGACCGATGATGCGGCCTTTGTTCCAGGAGGGAGTTTTGGTGCGAACAACGGGAAGTTGAATGTTGGACATGACATTTCCTCCATCCGCCAAGCCCACCCGACACCAACATTGTGCTGATGATAGATGATAGCACAGATTACGCCGAATGACTGGTCGCGCGCGCCGCAGCGCGGCATGCGCGTCTACCGCCTACGTCCGCAAAGGGCCGAGGGTGTGTGGAAACTCGCGTGGCTCGGCAGTGCGGTCAGCGATCTTGGCCGCTGAAGGCGGCGGTTGGCGGGAGCGTTGATCTCAGCCGCGTCTGTCACGCCGGGATCGCGGTCATCAGGCGGCGGATGCCGATCAGGGAGATCATCCGTTTTATGTTGTAGGCCAGAACGTTCAGCGCCATTTCGGTGCGGACGCCTCGTAGCCTTCGCGTCAGGAAATGGGTGGCACCCATCCAGGCCTTGATCGTGCCGAAGGGATGCTCGACCGTGCAACGCCGCAGCGTCATCGGGTCGGGATCGCGCTTCAGGCGATCGCGCATGGCATCGACCAAGTGTTCGTGTTCCCAGCGAGTGATCCGGCGCTCCTTGCCGCTGGTGCAGCGGGGTTGGAGGGGGCAGTGCTGGCACTCGTTGATCCAGTATCGCGCCACCGTCAGGCCACCTTCTTCGCGGCTGTAGCGGTAGGTCAGCTCATTGCCTGCAGGGCAGCGATAAACATCCCGTTCCGGGTCGTAGAGAAAGTCGGCCTTGACGAACATGCCCTTGGCCTCGTTGCCCGAGGTGGCGGGGCGGGGCACGGTCGTGGTGATGCCTTCTTCATGGCAGGCAAGGATCTCGGCACCGCTGAAGTAGCCCTTGTCGGCAATCGCGTGCAGGTCATCCCGGTCGAGCGCCTCCTTGGCGGCAATGGCCATCGGGCTGAGTTGATCGCGGTCAGACCCTTGGTTGGTGACGTCGTGGGTGACGATGATGTGGGTCTCGGTGTCGACAGCCGTCTGAACGTTGTAGCCGACCAGACCGCTGTGCCGGGCGCTGGTCGCCATGGCGCGGGCGTCCGGATGAGCTATGCTTGAATTTGGGTGACGCGCTTCATCAGGCGGCGCGGCTTTCGGTGTCTTTGGTCACTTCGACCCCGTCGTTGAATTTGATTCCTTCGATGACTTTTGGCAACTGATTTCTTCCGTTCAGACGTAGCCATTTC
>JANOMH010000824.1:0-11622 GCA_031420215.1 Rhodobacterales bacterium
CAGCTTGTCAAACGGGATATCGCGCGAGGCGCTCAGCGTGATCTGGCCCCGGGCCTTCGGGCCACGCTTGGGATGGGATTGGGTCATCGGAAGTCTCCACAACGGGCGTCCGGAGCCTCTCTCCCGACTTCCAACCCGTCATGAAACCCCCAACCACCCTCTGACTCTGGATCTTTCCGAGCACCTTTTACAGACGGCGGGCCGGCAAAGACTTCGTTGCACGTCACTTCTGCCCGACCATGGTCTTGAGCCCAAAACGGACTAGCCCTGAGCCAAGCCATGTAAATGCCAGCCCGACGTGAATAGGCCCCGTTTGTCTGCAACGATCTGAGCGATTTTTTGAAAACACCGCCTTTGCAGCTCAGATTTTGTTCGCTATTCGTTCTCAATCATGACTCGTAGAAGCCCGCCTCAGTGGACGATCGACAAAGAGGCCTTTCCGGTCACCATCCGCGTCCTTGTGCCAGAGCATGGCTTCTCAAAGTGGGGCCTCGAAAACCAGCCCGATAGCTGGCTGTCTGCCGCACTTGAGCCGGGCGATTACGCGACCACGCCGCATAGCGCGATGTTCGGGCACGGTACCGCGTTTCACTTCCGGACCCTTGAGGACGCAAACCGTTTTGTTGCGCGCTTCCCGCAAATCGTCTTGGCAGACGCTACAATGAGTGCGTCATATAGGTCGCCAACGGTTCCGTTCGGCAGGCGGGAGGTCGAAGACGTGTGCAACCTTTATTCATTGACCCGCGCGCAGGATGCTATGCGCCAGCTGTTCGCTGCCTTGGGCTATGTCGACCGGCTCGGTAACCTGGCCCCGTTGCCGGAAGTCTATCCTGACCATGCCGCGCCGATCCTGCGCAACGGTGGCGACGGACGAGAGATGGTGATAGCGCGCTGGGGTCTGCCGACACCGCCGCAATTCCTGATCGGCAAGAAGACCGATCGCGGGGTGACCAATGTCCGCAACACGGCCTCTCCCCATTGGCGGCGCTGGCTGGGGGTGCCGAACCGCTGCCTTGTCCCGTTCACGGCCTTTGCCGAACCAAATACTTGCGAGGGCGGCAATGGCTGGTTCGCGTTCGAGGATGACCGCCCCGCATTCTTTGCCGGCCTCCAGGTTCCCGGCTGGACGTCGGTCCGCAAGCTGAAGGATGGCGAGACGACGGATGACCTGTTCGCATTCCTGACCACCGACCCCAATGCCGAGGTGCGCGCGATTCACCCTAAGGCAATGCCGGTCATTCTGACCGATCCAAACGATTGGAGCATATGGCTGACCGCGCCTTGGGGCGATGCAAAGCTTCTACAGAGACCGCTGCCCGATCAGGCATTGGGGCCAGCTACAATCTCTTAAGCCAAACAGTCCGATTATAGCTTAGTCCTCAAAGCCGCCGTGCAAAGTTTGCCTAAGCTCCCACCCGATCCAACAGCTTCTTCGCCCGTCCCTCCAGATCAAGCCGCGCATCCTGATGGGTCTTGCTGCGCGCCACCGCAGTGATCCCTTGCACGAAGTCGAAGACTGAACTTGGCAGGTGTCCCTCCTCGGCCAGCACCGTCTCGATGATCTTCGCCGTCTCGCCCTTGGAAAACCCGCGCTTGCGCAGGAAATCCATCCGGTCGTCATCAGTGCTGGCAACGATCTGCGACCGGGCGGCCTTGACGCCATTGATGAACGGCTGCGGGCTGGAATTGGCGAAACGCGTCAATGCGGGCGCCGCTTCATGGGCAAAGCGCGCAGCGGCGTATTTCGAATGGCGGATCGTGATTTCCTCGAAATCCTCGACGCCCCACAGATTGCGGTTCTGGCAGACCGCCCGCAGATAAAAGCTGGCGATGCCGAGGGTTTTCGCGCCGACCTCGGAGTTCCAGCAGTAAAAGCCCCGGAAATACAGATCGGGCGCGCCGTCGGGCAACCGACCCGCCTCAATGGGGTTCAAGTCATCGACGAGGAACAAAAACACATCGCGATCCGAGGCGTAAAGCGTTGTCGTCTCATGGCTGATATCGACCTGCGGATTGTAGATGCCGGTCGACCAGTCGAGCACACCCGGCACTTTCCAGCGGGTATCACCCGTGCCATTGCCCGCGATGCGCTGCACGGCGGACACCAGTGCGTGGTCGAAAATCCGGCCGTAGTCCTGGCCTGTTACCGCGCGCAATTCAATCCGACCATCGTGGGTTTCCAGCGTCTTGATCTGCTCGGCCCGGTGCGAGGTCAGGCCGTATTGCAGGTTGATGGCGGCAAGCGGTGCAGGCAACTGGCGCAGATAGGCCGCCGGTGCGGCGACAATCGCGGCAAGTTGACCAAAGCTCCAGTGCGTTGGGACGACCAGATCATCCGACCCCGGCAGGACCAATGCCAGTCGCTCAGGATCATCCCGGCTCGCCTCAACCCTCACAGCCGCGCTTTCCACCGTCCGCGTGCGGCTGCGGTCCGCACGGCCCTTCACCGAGGCCATCAAGTCCGATAGCGACAGATAGCGCTGGTCATCCGGCCGGGCAAACCATTCCGACGAGACCCGGCCCACCCGCTCGCCGCGGCCAGCATCGACCTTATAACCACCACGCGCGTCGCGCCCGGCCTCCAATGATTGAACCTGTGTCATGGCTGAACTCCAAGACGGGTCAGCCGGGAGCCCCTCTCTCAACTTTCCAAACTCGTCACGAAGAAAATCGCCAGGCTCTGACTCTGGGCATCACCTTCGATGGCGCGTCGCGACCGTCGAATCAGCAGGTGTCGCCGCGCGCCACCTCCCCTGCCCCGCCTGCTCAGCCCGGACTTCGTGCCAGGGATCGTCGCCGCATGGTGGAGACTACCCCGGCAGGCTCCAGTCCGCAGGACCGGAGCCCGGTCCCGGCATCGCCGGGAGGCACCATATTCACCTGAGAGATGCATAGCCAGCCCACGAACCACACTTGGGGAGGTTGAACCAGAAGGGGAGCCACTGTCATCCGCAAGACTGTGACCGGCCCGCAACCGCTTCTAGGCGTCGGGCCTTTGGTTCAACTGCTCGAAAAATACTATTCGCTCCGGGCACCCTGCCCTGCTCCAGCTCGCCGATGATCTGCAGGGTGATATCGTCAAAAAGGCTGCTGCGGCCGGGCGCAAAGCGCGCGCTGCGGTCATGTTGTGCCATCGGGGTATCTCAGCGACGGGCGCAGGAAGCCGCTCTCCCAGCCCTCTACCCGTCACGACAAAACTCGCCGGCATTCTCACTCTAATTTGGGAGGCAAAAACCCCGTGCCCTTCCCGATCAATCAGGTTAACGGGCGTTGAGCACCGACTCAATCTGGCGACAGACCTCCATCAGCTGGTCGAAACTTTCTGCATCAACCAGAAGCAGACCATCAGCTACCATGGCTTCATAGTCAGCTCGAAGCGCGTTCAGCGCATCTCCTGTCGGGACAAGGAAGATCTGACCCGCCACAGCCGCCGCATAATCAATGGGCTCTTGGTGAAAGTCCTTAGCCGCAAAGAACCACGATTTATGTCTGGCGACGGCGTCCGCAATGTCGCGACGATCCATCGCGGTCGCAGAGATCCCGGCTTCATGCAGCCTCCCGAGGTCGTGCCAATGGCGGACAAACCGATGACCCTTCGCTTGGTTTTGCAAACAGTAGACGTGGATGGCCGTCGCTTTTTCCCAAAAGGTGCGCTCTGCAAGCATGACGCGGGGGTGCGCCGTCGGAAACGTCAGCATCGGCAAATGCGGGGCTGCATCACAAATGACATTCCGCTCGACACTGGGTTCCCCTGTCGATCTGGCTCCGAACTCCAGCATGATCCGCGGCGCGACATAGCCGGTGCCCGTTACCATAGGCTCATAGTGGATGAACAGCACGTCATCATCAGCCTCGATACGTGCGGCAAAGCCCTCAGCGGTCAAGGCCTGGGTGACATGCGGAGCCTCAACGTCGGCAACCCAAATCGGCAAGTGTTCGCGGACCAGTTTCGTGATCCGTCTTTGTTGGCTGGTGGTTGCAGGCAAAAGGTCAAAGCCCTGAAGGGCGTCATCCGCATCTTCAAACTCGGTGCCGACAAGTTGCCGCACATCATAAGTCAGATCGACATCTTCGGAAAATCGTTGAATCAGCCCATAGACCTTTGAAAGCGAGGTTCCGCCTTTGAATGTCAGATGCGGCCCAAAGGGAGCGGCAAAAACAGTGTTCAACGCCCAAACGACCCAGACATCCTTTTCGAGGAGATGCGTGGGTCGCCCGGTCGCATCGCTGGCGACGCTCAGCGCTTCCAGACGATCCGCGCGGGACAGGGTGAGAAACCTATCCAAGGAATCGCTCTCTGCTCAGATGCTCGGCCATCCAGGTAGGCACCTGCCCTGCTGCCAGCGTGAGAGCCTGAAACTCTTCGGGTGGCAGGGAATGGCGAAGCTTCACAAGCGCATCACGGATTTCCAAAGGGCCGACCGCGCCAAGGGCACGAATGGCCTCGCCAGCGACACGCTTTGCAAGCGATAGCTCCCAAGCCTTCGCGTGCCTGAGCGTAACAATGCGCTGTCCAAGGCGCATCTCCCGTGAGCGTCCCGAGGTCAGATAAACCTCTTGGGTAGGAATCTGGGTTGTCAGGCCGAGGCGGTTTGCCGCAACGGCACCGCTCGATATGATGGTTTCACCGGTTTGTTCGCCAAGATGTTCCAGCATGGCTTTGGTCGAAGGAGCCCGCACACCAAACTTGCCTTTGACTGGAAGGACATAGAGGCCACGGCCCGTTCGCAACAGTGCCCCCCGTGTCACCAGTCGGGACAGTGTCTGATCGACGGCGGCACGGTTGCCGAGATGTAGCAAGGCCTTCGCGGAAATCCCCGCGCCTTCTGGCCTTTGCCGTGCCTCTTCCAGGATGCGTGTTGTCAGGCGTTCCATGTTGCCACTCCAGTCTGTCAGAAACATAGATGAGTTTCTGACAGATTTCAAGATGGGTCTACTTGTAGCTTCTGAGGCTGTTGGGGCTAGATGTCGTGGGGCGGCGATCTTCCGCTGCGATGACTGCGCGTTTGATTTGGGGCTTCTGTGCTTCGATCATCGCAACCGAACATTGGCGTTTCCGGCCGGAAACAGGGAGGTATTTATGACCTATTTCCGGCCGGAAACATCCTGGAGCTCATACGACTTTCGATGGCACTGATCATTCGCGCAATGCTGAATTCTTGCCGCCCTGCCCTGTCACAAAGCGCGCGAAGGTAGGCTCCGGGCTTCTTTACCCGATCCCGCATTTCAATGATTGCAAGGATCGTTAGTGAGGCCTTCACCGCTCCCATGATCCTCATTGCGCTGTCTAGAACGTCACGTGGGATACCCATCATTGGTGCGAGCTGGTTCGAAAGACGTACAAGGTCTGCCCAAGTTTCTATGGCAAAGGTGGCAAATGAGAGTCCTTCCTTCAATGCATCTTTGCATCGGTGGAAAGTTAAGCTTTCGTCGGACACGCTTTTGTCTGTCCCGTCCTTTGATCCCGGTCGGGGCGACGCTCGAGACGTTTTGGTTTTTATTGCTGAGTCTGAATGTGTTGTTGAACTTGGCAAGATGCATTCAGATTCTTCATATTCTTTTTTTGAACTCTGAATGTGTCGGACACTTTGTCCGTCACTGACGGACAAATGATGCGTAGGTTCAGCACTAATTTCCGCTGCTTTGATGTGGTCCAATAGGCTTTCAAGGTGGTCCAAAGTAGTGCGAAGCGCAGAAAGTACCGGCTTTCTGCGCAGTAGGTTTCTGTGCAACCGTTCGTCTTCATGTGAGAGGAAGCGGGGTCGATCTGTGGCCTGAATTGTAAGGCGGTATAGGCAGTCCCGAATTCGGGTTTGCAGGAATTGCGCGGCTGCAGCTTCCTCGCGGACTGTGGAAACAGAGTGCTCAATGTCGGGCAGGGCAGAGATAAGCGGCGCAAGATCGATGCCGTATGCCGCTATGATTCGACCATTGTGGTCACGACAGGCAAAACGCTTCTTGCTTGGGCTCAGCTTTCGCTTGATGAAACCAAGCTTTTCAAGTCGAGCCATGTGTCGGCGAAGTGTCCGTTCTTCCATCCCGCCGCAGCGCGCCGCAAGCGTCAGATTGGATGGAAAGACTATCTTGTTTTCGCTGCCAGAGTGGAAGTCACCCTTTGGCAGGAAAGTTAGCAAGGCCCGAACGACCAAGATATCGTCCACCGAGAGGTGCAACGCCTCACGAGCTTCAGTAAGCTGGTCAAGCAGGTTCCAGCGGCCATCATCGCTAGGTGCCGAGGTCTGGTTTTGAATATGCGAAGGCTGAGACATCCGGACGCCCGGATGCCGAGAAGGAAGTGTTCCGATGTGTTGCATGTGTATTCACGCGGATCCGTTTCCGGCCGGAAACAGGGCAGGGACGTTCTAGCTTACCAAATTTCCAGAAAACCGCGGAAAAATGGCAAAAAAGGATCAATCACCCAAAGGGTGTTGTTGACTTTCCAGAGGCCACAGGTGATTCTGAGAGTGCGAAAAACAGAGATCTTCGGATCTGTGGGCTCTCCGGGACACTGTCCTGGGGGGCCTTTTCTTTTTGGGTCCGGTTCGTGCCTCCTTGTTGCTCGTTGCTATGGTATCAGGACTCTGACGCCCTCGCCGCGAGGAAAGCCTTTAGTGCCTCCTCGGGGTTTTCGTTGATCCATTGATGCAGATCAGGTTGATCTTTCGCGGCAATGTTTATTGTAACGCCTGATCTGCCGCGCCTGATGGTCCCAATCAACGCTGCACCGACACGCACTTCGACAATGTCTGTGATCCAGGGGGCAGGGGCCGCAGATACGGTCTTCACCACAGCGAAGAAGCGTTGATCTGATGTCAGATCGTCGCCGAGGTTCAGGCGCTCGGTGCTGAAAGGCGGTTCTAATGCCGCAAACTTCTTCGCAAGCACGATCCAGCGGTCACGACCTATACCGGGTGCCGCGCCAATCTGCTCAATCACACCAACAGGCAATGCGCCATCAGTCACTGCTCGCATCTGAGAGAGACCGGCTTTGTCTATGTTCAGGGCCTCGCGGATAAGTTTGTTGTCGTAACCTGACGCTCCAAGATTCTTGGCAAACATAGCCCTTTCAATGAAGGTGAGATCGCGCCGGACGGAGTTTTCCTGACCCTGAATGCGGACCAGAGCCTGATCATCCAATATATCGGACAGAATCAACGCCTTGACAGTCCTGCCTCCCCCGATTGCACGAACCGCGCGGATGCGGCGGCGCCCGTAGACGGCGATATAACGCCCGGATCGTGCCGGGTTAGGGCGTACCAGAACCGGGACGCGCTGCCCGAACGAGCGGATGCTTTCAACCAGATCTGCAATATCTTCATCGCTGCGACCCATACGGTCGGCGATGCCATCCTGATCTATGTGATCCGGGTCAATATCCTGCACTGATGCAGCAAACGTTGCTTCAAGTGAGCGACGCATTGCGGAAATCGCAGGCGGTTTCTGTTCTGATTGCTGTGGCGTAGCCGCGAGTGCACTTGGCTCGTCACTGATCGGCTCAGCGGAAAGCAGGTTTTTTCTAGCCATCTACCTTTCTCCCCCAAGCTGTCTGAAGCAAGCCTTCAATTTCCTTGGCAACTCCATTGATGGATTCCACCGCGCGGTCGTAGGTTTGCCGGGTGAAGTCCGATCGGTCCACCTCAAACAAAGTTTGTTGTGTTAAGCCGGCGTCGGAAACCGCACTCGATTTCAGGAATGTGTTGGTCATAACTTCCGTCCCAAACATCGTGCGCAGGAAAGCGGCCATCTGGGTTTGCGGTCCGTCGTGCGGTTCAAACCGAGTGATCAGAAAGCGCAGGAAGTCGTAATCCAGATCGGCGCCGAATTTTCCCATCGTGCTGAGCAGCGAAGCGGCCAGTTGCAGGAACTGCGCCATCGAGGCGACATCCAGCATCGAGGGGACGACGGTGATAATAAGGCCGGTTGCAGCGACAAGGGCCGAAAGCGTGATGAAGCCCAGCTGAGGAGGGCAGTCGATGACCACAACGTCATATCTGTCTTCGACATCTCGAATCGCAAGCGACAGCCGTTGGTAAAACGGAGGTTGAACGTTCCGGCTGAGCGCCATGGACGTCTCCGTCTCAAACTCTGACAGGATCAGGCCAGCCGGGGCGAGGTCCAGATTGTGGAAGTAGGTTTTGCGGACGACTTGAGAGAATGGAACCGGGTCATCGTAGCGCAAGGCGTCATAGACAGTCCCTTCCTCTGTGAATTCGATCTCTGGCCGGAACCCGAACATGGTGGTCAAGGAAGCCTGAGGGTCCATGTCAATCGCAAGCACGCGGTAACCATCGAGGGCCAGCTTCTGCGCAAGATGTATTGACGTCGTAGTCTTGCCAGCACCGCCTTTGAAGTTGGCAACGGCGATGACCTGCAGCCTGTCCCCTTCTCTGCGTCCTGGAACGAGATATCTGAATTTGCGCGAGTCTTCTGCGATGACTTTCCGGGCCATGTCGATCTGATCAGCGCGGTAGAAGCGACGATTACGGCTGTCGGTTTCTACCTCATGCGTCCATGCGAGTTTGTCATTAAAGAACTGCTTGCGCAAATGTTCGCCCGACACGCCGATAAGGTCGGCTGTCTCGGTGGCGCTAAATTTGCGAAGTTCCTTGCGCGAATCCGGCAGAAACGCCTTGCGCATATTAGCGTCAAGCGACCTGCTAAGCCGCGACGCCATGTTCTGGATGCGCTCGTCGATTCGGAGTTTCTCCGACATACTGCCCTCTCAATCGGACCCTCTTGCAGGGGTCTCGCCTGTGAACGCAAATCAGCCGGAAAGCCCAGCTAAGCGTTCATAGAGAAGATTTGTCACCAATCTGGCGATTCATCAAGTCTTTTCTGTTCAAGATGTTGGTTTGGTTCTGTTGGATTGCACCGGATGTAGAGTACCAAGTTCAAGTGAAGCATTCAATGTGTGCGTCAAGCTACCGTGTCTGAGGAATGAATCCCAGCTTGCACCGTATGTACAAAGCCTGCGCGTGCAAATTTTGTGGATGCCCCTCTGAACGGCCGTGGACGTGTCGAAGAGGTTATCGCGACGAAAACGCACATAAGTTGATGCAGATTGCGAGTTAGAGCAGCCCCCTTGCCTTCGCCCGTTCCAGCAACATCCTGACCGATGAGACTTGCCATTTCGACCGCCCGCGCGGCGTGCGTTCGCGCATCGCCTCGAGACGCTCACCGATGGCTTGCAGCGTCATGTCGGGGGCGGCGCCCGCGATCCCGGCGACGATGGCCAGTTGCCGGTCGTCGCTGCCGGTGCGGGTGGCGCGGGTTAGCAGACGCGGCTCGAGCAACCCATCGCGGACATAGCGCTTGGCGGCCCGGATCAGCCGTTCCACAGTCCAGTCCGGCCTGCCGCGCGGCAACTGGCCGTTGATGACCCGGACCAGATCCTCCCAGGGCATGTCGGGGCGCAGGCGGCGAACGTGGGGTACCCAGTCCGGGGCAGTGGCGTTCAGCTGGTTGAAATATCCCTCGTCCCGCGCCGCCGCGACTTTGCGCAAAGCCGCAGGATCGCGAGCCCGCAGGCCGGGATTGCCGCCGATCCGGCCCTGTGCCCTGGCCGAACGCAGCCCTGCGACCGTCCGTTCCCGGATCAGGGCCCGTTCAAGCTCGGCCGCAGCCCCCAGCACCTGCAGCGTGAACTTGCCCTGCGGGCTGGTGGTGTCGATCGGATCGCGCAGGGACCGGAAATACGCGCCCTTGGCCTCCAACAGCTCGATCACCTCCAAGAGGTGGCTCAGCGAGCGCGCCAATCTGTCAATCCGCACCACCAGCAGCACATCGCCGGGGCGGATGCGGTCGAGCACACGGGCCAGCACTGGACGTGACCGGCTGGCACCAGAGGCTTGTTCTTCGTGGATATCACGGCAACCCGCTACGCGGAGCTCCTCGGACTGGGGCAGGGTGGTCTGATCCTCGGTCGAAACCCTCGCGTAGCCGATCAGCGCCATCAGAACCGCCCGTTTGCAATTGAAGGTGACGTGATTAAACGACCGATTGAAGACGCATGCAAGGGTTACCGTCCAACGGTGGTAACCCCGAACACCAAGGAAAACACGGGTTAAGGCGCATAAAGACGGCCAAGCGTGAGCATCATAGCGTGGTGTCAAGCGCCAGCTGAAACAGACTGCGCAAAACCATTGAGTGCTACCCAAAAATAGGGATAAAAGAGCATTATGCGAACTGGCGTCAATAGTATCACGACCATAAATGCCCCACCGGAGAGCGACCTCCGGGGACCTTATGATCCTGATCCGGACCGTCAGGACGAAATGTGGTTCCTGCCACCGCTCGAGGAACCAGACAGCCAGTTCCTCTCTCCCTATCCAAATCCAGAACCCCGGCTGCTCTTTGACCCGCTTCGATGGCGTGCAGCGCAGGCAGCGTTGAGTTCAGAACTGGCGTCGCTGACGTTTTATTTTGGTGCGCTGGATGAACGGCTGCGGTCGGGGCCGCGAGGCTGGCGGCAGAGGTTGGCCTTGCTAGAAACTGCTGATCTCAGCTGGTGGGCGGGTGATCGCATTGATCCCGAACGTCTGGCTCTTTGGCATGGGATGCGGCTGTCAGGCGTCCTGGACGATAGTCAATCATTGGCAAGAGCAGGTTGGGCGATGCGCCGCCTGACCAACGGCCCTTGTCCAGACGAGGGTGGCTGGATCAACGGGGCCGCGGCGTTTCTCGGAAGGGGTCAAGTTACGGCACCCGAACATGCTGGTGATATCGAAGATCTGGCAGATGTCATGGCCACGGTGTCCGACCTTCACAGGGTCACACAGGCGGCCATTTTGTTTCATGCATGGCGAAAAGTGGGGCAGGGGCCAAGTTGTGACATTGAAGCTGCGGTGATGGCGGCCCGGCTTGGTGCGCGCATCGGTCGTGGTGGAGCAATTTCATTGCCACTGGCGCTATCGGGCTCACGTGGCCTTAGGGGTTCGGGCAGCGAGCTGGACCGCCTTGCAAGCTGGATCGAAGGCGCCGAGCGGGCCGTTCTGGCGTCCCTGCTGCACCTAGACCGTTTGGCCGATTGGGAACGCCGCACGATTGCAGCGTTGTCTGGCCAGCAAGGTCGCACACCCCTCCAACTGGTCCGGGTGTTTGCGGACTGGCCATTGATTTCGGCACCAATGGCTGAGGCACAGATTGGAGCGAGCCGCGCCACTATTCAGCGCAACCTCGACCTGATGGAAGCGCGGGGCCTGATCCGGGAAATCACCGGGCAGGGGCGCTATCGAGTTTGGACAGCCGCCTTGGTGTGACTAAGACGGGCCACAGTCTATACGAGCCGTCTGGATTAGTTGGGAAAATCCTGACGATATTTTGGCGCCCTGCTGTTCAGTATGGGTGCAATTGCTGGGAAAAAGTTCGCCGCGCAAATCTGGTGCAAGCTCTTCCAAACTTGGTGGATCAATACCGAACCTCCTCGGACCCATAGTTCCCAAGGTAGCCGCGCCAGTCGATGTGGACCGATCGATAGAAGTAATCCTTGCACCCACTCGGCGGATCAAAATCAGAGGAAGCCGGAACAGCGCTGGAAGTTGAGCGGGCCCATCGATAGTCGCCCTGTGTCCCATAGGTGCCAAGCTGCGTTTGGACCTGTCGCGGTTTCGTTCCGGTCTTTTG
>JANOMH010000825.1:0-2749 GCA_031420215.1 Rhodobacterales bacterium
CGCATGTCGCTGCGCGAAAACCGTTCCAAGAGGCCGAGGTGCAGCTCTCCCATTTGATTGAGGGTAAAGTGCCCGGTCCGCAGCATCACCGGATGGATCGACGCGTTGCGATTGACCGCCACCATCATCGAAGGTGGGTCCATCGACAGCGAACCGGCGCTTGTTACCGCCATGCCATACCATTCACCGGCCTCGTCACTTGCTGTCACCAATGAGACAGAGGCCACGCAAAGCCGCATGCTGGCCCTGAATGCTTCGCCCAGTGGCTTTGTCGTCAAATCCTGCGCCGACATCGCGACGGCCTCCCCAGTCTGTCTTCCGGGACCCGCTCACGATGCGCGCTGGAGGGCCCCAATTACCCAAAGCATTCTCAATTACTTACCGGGTTCCTACTGGCCCAGATGCGTTACGGGGAACCGTCCGGCCTGTCTCAGAAGTGACAGTTGCGAAAGGGCGGGGCGGGTTTCAAACAGGTCTCAGTGTTTTCCTGCCGCCGACTCGCTGTCGACACGCGGGCAGTATTCCCGGATCGACGGCCCCCACAGGTGGCATGCGCAACTAAGGAGACAGCGATGGCTGAAGCGGAATTCCCCCGCGTTGAAATCGTCATCGGAGGCAAGCGAATTGGCCCCGAGGGCCGGACGTCGCGCCCGATATTCAACCCGGCCACCGGCGAAGAGCTGGCCCAGATGCCGGTCATCACGCCAGCAGAACTCGAAGCTTCGGTGCTTAGTGCCGAGGCTGCCTTCCAGTCCTGGAAATCCCGATCTGCGCTGGACCGTAGCGGCATTCTGCGCCGTTTTGCCGATCTGTTGCGCAAGAACGAATCCTCAATCGCCCGCAATATCACCCTCGACATGGGCAAGCCGCTGCTTGAGGCCACGCTCGAAGTCCGGGCTGCTGCCGATTACGTGGATTGGCATGCCGAAGAGGGCCGCCGAATCTATGGCCGGATCATTCCGGCCCGGATGGTGGGCGTGCAGCAGATTGTCGTCAGGGAACCGGTCGGTGTCTGCCTGGCCATCGCCCCCTGGAACTTTCCGCTCAGCCAATCCATCCGCAAAGTCGCCAACGCCCTGGCTGCGGGCTGCACCCTGATCCTGAAAGGGGCTTCCGAGACACCCTCTGCGATCATGGCGATTGCCAACTATCTGGAGGAGGCTGGCCTTCCCGACGGGTGCCTGAATATCGTCTGGGGCGATCTGTCATTGATTGCCACCACGCTTTTGGCCCATCCGCTGGTCAAGAAAATCAGCTTCACCGGGTCGGTTCCGGTCGGGAAGGTTCTGGCCGAACTGGCTGGCCGCTACATGAAACGGGCCACCATGGAACTGGGCGGCCATGCCCCGGTTCTGGTGTTTGACGATGTCGAGCCAGAGGCCGTGGCCCGCGCCGTGACAGCTAACAAGCTGCGCAATGCCGGGCAGGTCTGCATCGCGCCGACGCGGTTTTATGTGCAGGACCGGGTCTATGACCGCTTCATGCCGGCCCTTGTCGATGCGTTTGAGAAAGTCACCTTGGGCAACGGCCTTGATCCCGCGACCAAAATGGGTCCGCTGGTCAACGGCGGCCGGGTGACAGCGATGGAGGATCTTGTGGCCGATGCCCGCGCCAACGGGGCCACCGTCGCCACCGGCGGGGCGAGGGTCGGCAATGTCGGGCATTTCTACGCCCCCACGATTGTCGAAACCGCCGGGGATGACATTGCCCTGATGAATGATGAGCCCTTTGGACCCATCGCCGTTGTGTCACGGTTTCGGGATACCGACGAAGGGTTGCGCCGCGCCAACGGCCTGCCCTTCGGCCTTGCGTCCTATGTGTTCACCAATTCGCTGCAACGCGCCGATCAGGCGGCGGCGGGCCTGCGGTCAGGCATGGTCAGCATCAACCACTTCGGTCTGGCGCTGGCTGAAACCCCGTTTGGCGGCATCAATGACAGCGGCTATGGCAGCGAGGGGGGCATGGAAAGTTTCGACGGCTATGTGAACACCAAGTTCATCAGCCGCATGTCGACCCCGGTGGTCTGACCGGCATGCCCGTTCAGTATGACATCACCGACGGCGTGGCCGTCGTCACCTTTGACAACCCGCCGCTGAATGTGTTCGGACAGGCGATGCGGGCCGGACTGAACGATGCTTTGGACCGGGCCGCTGCCGATAATCCGCAGCGGTTGATCCTGACCGGGACGGGCCGCGCCTTTGTGGCGGGGGCCGATGCCAAGGAATTCGACGGCCCTCCTCTGGCCCCACAGCTGAATGATGTTCTGGCCAAACTTGTCGCACTGCCATTTCCCACTGTCGCTGCAATCAACGGCGCGGCCCTTGGTGGCGGTCTGGAAATTGCGCTGGCCTGCCGCTACCGGATCGCGTCGCCAACGGCCACGCTTGGCCAGCCAGAAGTGACACTCGGGATTATCCCGGGTGCAGGTGCGACCCAGCGCCTGCCGCGCCTGATTGGCATGGCGGCGGCGGCTGATTTGATCGGACAGGGCCGCACCTGTGGTGCAGAAGAAGCTGCTCGTCTTGGATTGGTTGATCAGATCGCCGATGATCCCTTGGCCGCCGCCCGCGATGTAGCGGTTTCCGTCCTGCGCCGGGCCATCGTCGCCGATCATCGACCGGTCCCCGCGCCGGATGAGGTCGCCATCGCTGCCGCCCATGCCTTGGCCCACCGCCGCGCGGCTGGGCAGACGGCACCGCATATTGCGATTGATCTGGTCGCCGCCGCATCTACCGAGCCGCTGGACCTT
>JANOMH010000826.1:0-1509 GCA_031420215.1 Rhodobacterales bacterium
TACTCAAGACCAAGTCCGCCTGAACGGCCACGCCATCGAGGTGCGGATTTGTGCGGAGGACCCGGCGCAGGGCTTCAAACCTGGTCCGGGCACGATCACCAGTCTGAAGGTGCCGGGCGGGCCGGGGGTGCGCTTTGATACGATGCTGTATCAGGGTTACACTGTGCCACCGTTCTACGATTCGCTGCTGGGCAAGCTGATCGTCTGGGACGAAACCCGTGCGATGGCCATCACCCGGATGGCCCGCGCGCTGGCAGAGTTACAGGTGGCGGGCCTGCCTACCACCAAACCACTGCATCAGGCGCTGGCGCGCGATGCAGGCGTGCAAGCCGGGCAGTTCCACACGCGCTGGCTGGAACCATGGCTGGAACAGAATGCGGACAAGTTGGGTGAGGAGAGCGAAGCCCTATGACAACCAGATATTCCTTTGGCGGTGACGAACATATCTTCGTGGAATGCAGCGAGGAGATGTCGCTGGACGCCTTCTTCAAGGGCATGTCGATAACAAACGCGCTGCGCGACGCCAAGATCAAGGGCGTGACCGAGATCTGCCCGGCCAACGCCTCGTTTCAGGTGCGCTTTGACCCGGACGTGATCGCCCCTGATGAGATGATGCGCCAGTTACAGGCTCTGGAGGTGGTGGCGCAATCGGCACCCTCCACCCTCAACACCCGGATCATCGAAGTTCCGGTCTATTATAACGACCCCTGGACGCATGAGACGGGGCAGCGGTTCCGCGAGCGGCATCAGGACCCGACCTCGACCGATATCGAATACACGGCGCGGATCAACAACCTCGAAGGCATCGACGGCTTTATCAAGGCGCATTCCGGCGCGCCCTGGTTCGTGTCGATGGTGGGCTTTGTGGCGGGTCTGCCGTTTCTCTATCAGATGGTCGACCGCGACCGGCAAATTCAGTCGCCCAAATACCTGCGCCCGCGCACCGATACCCCGCGCCTGACCGTCGGCCACGGCGGCTGCTTTGCCTGCATCTATTCGGTGCGCGGTGCGGGTGGGTACCAGATGTTCGGCATCACGCCGATGCCGATCTATGACCCTAACCAGACCACCAGCTATCTGCGCGATTTCATGTGCCTGTTCAAACCCGGCGACATCGTGAAGTGGAAGCCCATCGACCGCGAGGAATATGATCATACCGTGGCCGAGGTGGACGCAGGCCGCTGGCAGCCCCGCATCGCCCCGGTGACATTCTCGCTGGAGGAATTCAAAAAAGATATTGACGGCACCAACTCCCGCGTGATGGAGGCTCTTAATGGCCATTAAAGTCATCAAACCGGGCCTGTCGACGACGGTGCAAGACCTTGGCCGTCCGGGCTACTATCATATCGGCATTCCGACCTCAGGCGGGATGGACATGCTGTCGCTGGCGGCGGCCAACCTGCTGGTCGGCAATGCGGCAGGGGCTGCGGTGCTGGAAGCCGTCTTCATGGGGCCAGAGTTGGAGTTCACCGAAGACGCCACCGTCGCGGTGACCGGGGCCGATCTGCC
>JANOMH010000827.1:0-3351 GCA_031420215.1 Rhodobacterales bacterium
AAAAGCCCGCGATCCCCGTTTCAAACGGGCCCCGACTAAAAAGCGGGGGATGCATATCTAGGGAGGTTACATATGCGTAATGCAATCCTGCTCGCCGTCATCGCGACGGCAGGCTTCAGCAGTGCTGCTCTGGCCGAGGGCATGACCATCGGTGTGTCTTGGGCCAGTTTCCAGGAAGAGCGCTGGAAAATCGACGAAGCAGCCATGGTCGCCGCCATCGAAGCTGCTGGCAACACCTACATCTCGGCTGACGCGCAATCGTCGTCGGAAAAGCAATTGGCTGACATCGAAGCGCTGATCGCCCAAGGCGTTGACGCGCTGGTGATCAATGCCTGGGACAAAGATGCCATCGGGCCGGCGATTGAACTTGCCGCTGCCGAAGGTATCCCCGTCGTCGGCTATGACCGTCTGATCGAAGATGCGCGCACCTTTTATCTGACCTTCGACAATGTTGGCGTGGGCCGGATCATCGCTGAAAACGTGCTGGCCGCTGCCCCCGAAGGCAACTACGCCATCATCAAAGGTGACCCAGGTGATCCGAACGCCGCCTTCCTGCTTGAAGGCATGATGAGCGTCATTCAGGCGTCTGTCGATTCAGGTGCGATCACCATCGCTGGTGAGGCATTCTCGGATGGCTGGAAGCCGGAAAATGCCCAAAAGAACATGGAGCAGATCCTGACCGCAACCAACAACGAAATCGACGCTGTTCTGTCTGAAAATGACGGCATGGCCGGTGGCGTTGTGGCTGCTTTGTCCGCACAGGGCCTTGTTATCCCTGTTGGCGGTCAAGACGGTGACCTGGCTGCGATCAACCGTGTGGCCCGTGGCATTCAGACCGTTTCGGTCTGGAAAGATGCCCGCGCTTTGGGCACCGCAGCAGGCGAGATTGCCTCGGCTTTGGCCGCTGGCACTGCGCTTGACGCCATCGAAGGGGCGACCAAGTTTTCCGGTGGTGCCAATGGCGTCGAGATGAACGCAATCCTGCTGAACCCGACTCCGCTGACCGTGGCCAACCTGAACGTCGCGATTGACGCAGGCCACATCACCAAAGAGCAAGCTTGCGAAGGCGCTATCGCTGGCGTCGTCGGCTGCGAATAATCGCAGATTAGGCCAAGGATGCGCCGGGCCTATTAGGTCTGGCGCATTTCCAATTCCTCGGAGCCCGCAGATTGAGCGGGTCAATAATCATTCGGGACTTCCACGCTGTCGGACGCTGAACTGTGCAAAGTGACCCCGAAGGGTCAGTTGCCGAAGTTTGCAGGTGTAGACATGTGGCATAGCATTGGACGCTGACATGACCGACACCAAAACCACCCCCCCGGCTTTGCAGGACGAAGGCGGATTGTTCAGCCGTTTTCTGCGTGCCACCGAAATTGACACCCGCCTGTTGGGAATGTTCGGGGCGCTTTTGCTGATCTGGGTCGGGTTCCACATATTTCCGGGCCTGCGGACTTTCGTCTATGCCCTGAGCGGTGTGGTGTTTCAGGGGCAGGGCACATGGGCTGACACGGGGGCCCTGTTGAACCCCCTGACCATCTGGGACGGCGGGGTTTTCCTGACGCCCCGGAACCTGTGGAACCTGTCGGTCCAAACCTCGTCCATCGGAATCATGGCGACGGGCATGGTACTGGTCATCATCACCCGCAATATTGACCTGTCGGTCGGTGCAATTGTCGGCGTGACCGCAATGATCATGGGCCTGACTCAAGTTGAATGGTTGCCGCCGCTTCTGGGCCTTGGCAATCCGTTCATCTGGATCATCACCGGGATCATCGGCATCACCCTTGGTGCTTGCATCGGCGCGTTCCACGGCTGGCTGATCGCCTATCGCGGCATTCCGTCGTTCATCGTGACGCTGGGCGGATTGCTGATCTGGCGCGGGGCGGCGTTTCTGTCGGCCAGTGGGCGCACGATTTCGCCGGTGGATACGACATTCCAACTGCTCGGCGGCGGCCCATATGGGACGGTTGGCGAAGTGGGCAGCTGGATTGTCGGTGCCATCGCTGCCGCGGCGATCCTGTGGATGCTGTATGCCAGCCGTCAAAGCCGCAAGAATTACGGGTTTCCGCTGCGCCCGATCTGGGCTGAAATCTTCATGGCCGCCGTGGGCTGCGGGCTGGTGTTGGGGGCGGTGCTGCTGGTCAACGCCTATCCCTGGCCCAAGGGTATTCTGGAACAATACTTTGGACGTCTTGGCCAGCCTGTGCCCGAGGGGGTTTTTATCAGCCACGGCTTTGCCATTCCGGTGCTGATCATGCTGAGTGTGGCCATCGGCATGACCCTGCTGATGACCCGCACCCGGTTTGGCCGCTATGTGTTCGCCATCGGCGGCAACCCCGAGGCGGCGGCACTGTCGGGGATTGACGTCAAATGGATGACCTTGCGGATCTTCGCGTTGATGGGGGCGCTGGCCGGGTTGTCGGGCATCGTTGCGTCGGCCCGTCTGAATTCGGCGACCAACGCGCTGGGGATGCTGGACGAATTGTATGTGATTGCAGCCGCCGTGATCGGCGGCACGTCGCTGGCGGGCGGGATTGGCACGATATACGGGGCGATCCTCGGGGCGCTGGTCATGCAGTCATTGCAAACCGGGATGGTGCTGATCGGGTTTGACTCGGCTGTCCAGCAGATCGTCGTCGGCGGCGTGCTGGTGTTCGCTGTCTATCTGGACAACCTTTATCGCAAGAAGGCCAAATGATGGGGCAGGACATGACACAACGCACCGATGCACCATTGGTGGAACTGCGCGATATCCATATCTCTTTTGGCGGGATCAAGGCCGTGGATGGGGTCAGTGTTGACCTGTATCCCGGCGAGGTGATGGGCCTGCTTGGCCATAATGGGGCCGGTAAATCCACCCTGATCAAATGCCTGTCGGGCGCCTATCAGGCCGATCAGGGCGAGATTTACATCAACGGCGAACGCGCTACGATCCGCAATCCGCGCGACGCAAGGGCTTATAATATTGAGACGATTTACCAGACCCTTGCGCTGGCCGATAACCTGGATGCCGCGTCAAATCTGTTTCTGGGCCGCGAACTGACCACCAAATCCGGCATGCTGGACGATGCCGGGATGGAGGCTGAGACCCGCAAGATCATGAAAACCCTGAATCCGAATTTCAAGAAGTTCAAGGTTCCCGTCAGTGCCCTGTCCGGGGGCCAACGCCAATCCGTGGCCATCGCCCGCGCCGTGCATTTCAACGCCAAAATCCTGATCATGGACGAACCCACCGCCGCCCTTGGCCCGCAGGAAACCCAGATGGTGGCCGATCTGATCGGCGAGTTGAAAAAGCAGGGTCTGGGGATATTCCTGATTGATCACGATATCCACGCGGTCAAACAGCTGTGC
>JANOMH010000828.1:0-3839 GCA_031420215.1 Rhodobacterales bacterium
GCCCAATTCTTGTGGATCATGCGTCCCTCCATTCTTGTCCGACTTTCATGTCCAAAAAGTCGAAACCTCGAGGTTTCATCAAAACGGCAAAGGGGGCCGTGCCAAAGCACAGCCCCTTCAAACTCAAAACCAATCAGACGCGGCGGCGTTTCGGCGGGCGGCAGCCGTTATGAGCCATCGGCGTCACGTCGCGGATCGAGGTGATATTGAACCCGACCGAGGCCAAAGCCCGCAGCGCGGATTCACGGCCCGAACCAGGGCCCTGCACTTCAACTTCAATCGTCTTTACGCCATGCTCCTGTGCCTTGCGGCCCGCATCTTCGGCGGCCATCTGGGCGGCATAGGGGGTCGATTTACGCGAGCCCTTGAAGCCACAGGTGCCGGCCGAGGACCAGGCAATTGCATTGCCCTGCACGTCCGAGATCAGGATCTTGGTGTTGTTGAACGACGAGTTCACATGCGCCACACCAGCGGCGATGTTCTTGGAGACCTTCTTTTTGCCCCCGCGTTTTGTATCACGTGCCATGCGCGCTCTCCCTTATTTCTTCTTGCCGGCAATGGCCTTAGCGGGGCCTTTGCGGGTGCGGGCATTGGTATGGGTGCGCTGGCCACGAACCGGCAGGCCACGACGATGGCGCAGGCCGCGATAGCAGCCAAGGTCCATCAGCCGCTTGATGTTCATCGTGGTTTCGCGGCGCAGGTCACCTTCGACGGTGACATTCGCGTCGATAAACTCGCGGATCGCCAGCACTTCGGCGTCGGTCAGGTCATTGACCCGGCGGTTGTCGGCAATCTTGACGCTCTCGCAGATCTGCTTGGAGATGGCCGGGCCGATCCCGGTGATATAGGTCAGGGCGATGATAACCCGCTTGGCAGTGGGTATGTTCACGCCGGCAATACGTGCCACGTTTGATATTCCTTCATGTCGCGGTTCCGTCAGTCCGGAACCTTTTTTCACAACTGCGGTTCAGACGAACCGCGACTTACAGGTGATCTTGCACGCAACGCGCACAAACCGATTCTCCCTTGCAGGATGGGGTTCCATATGGGGATTGGCAGATGGGGTCAAGGGCCCGTGCGGTTAATCCAAAATCGCGTTGATTTGTGCCGCCACGTCGTCCATTTCAGCCAGTCCATCCACGCCCTTAAGCTGTCCCTTGGCGTAGTAATAACCGATCAACGGGCTGGTTTGCTTGTAATAAGCCAACAGCCGGATTTTCAGCGCATCGGCATTGTCATCAGCCCGGCGGGTTAGATTGCTGCCACCACATTTGCTGCAATGACCATCGGCGGGCACCGGTTTGGTCTGGTCATGATAAACCTCGCCACAGGTGGCACAGGTCGACCGGCCCGCAATGCGGGTGACCAAGGCGGCATCATCGACGCGCATTTCGATGACATGATCAATGGATTGGCCAAGTTCGGCCATCAGCGCGCCCAGGGCATCGGCCTGTGGCAAGGTCCGGGGAAAGCCGTCAAAGATATAGCCGCCCGGCGCGGTGCCGGTGGTCAGTTTTTCGCGGATCAGACCGATGACGATCTCATCCGTGACCAGATGGCCCTTGTCCATGACCTCGGCCACAACCTTGCCCATGGCAGTGCCGCTGGTCCGGGCTTCGCGCAGCATGTCACCGGTCGACAGCTGGACCATCTGACGCTGGTCGACCAACAACCGCGCCTGCGTTCCTTTGCCCGCCCCCGGCGGCCCCAGCAGGATAATGTTCATCTGCGCGATGGCCCCTTTGCCCGAGGCTTGGTCGTGCGCTTGCCACGCAACTGGGACTTTTCGATCAGCCCTTCGTATTGATGCGCCAGCAGATGCGACTGAATTTGCTGGATCGTGTCCTTGCCGACCGACACAATGATCAACACCGACGTGCCGCCAAAGTAGAACGGGATCGACAACTGATTGCGCACAATTTCGGGCAACAGCGCCACAAGGGCCAGATAGGCCGACCCGAGCACCAAGATCCGGGTGACCACATAGTCCAGATATTCGGCGGTCTTTTTGCCCGGACGGATGCCCGGAACAAAACCGTTCTGATTTTTCAGATTTTCGGCAACCTCATCGGTCTTGAAAGCAACTTCGCGGGTATAGAAGTATGTGAAAAACACGATCATCCCGGTAAAGAACAGCAGATACAGCGGCTGGCCAGGACCGAAATAGGCCAGAATAGTTGACAAAACGATATTGGTCGAGCCACCGGAAAATGTGGCCAGTGTGGTCGGCAATAACAGCAAAGCGGATGCAAAGATTGCCGGGATCACGCCTGCCGGGTTCACCTTGATCGGCAAATGGCTGGAACCGCCGTCATAAACCTTCATCCCAACCTGACGGCGTGGATATTGGATGTGGATCTTGCGCAACGAGCGTTCCAGAAACACGACAAAAGCCAACAATACCACTACCATCGCCAGCACGCCGACAATCACCCAAGGGCTGATGGCACCAGAACGGCCTTGGCTAAGGAACTGGGCGGTATGGGCCGGAATTTCAGCAATGATGCCGACGAAAATGATCAGGGACACGCCGTTGCCGATGCCACGCGCAGTAATCTGTTCACCCAGCCACATCAGGAACATCGTCCCGCCGACCAGTGTAATCACGCAAGCGACGCGGAAAAACATGCCGGGGTCCGAGGCGAGGTTGCCGGACTCGAGGCTGGCAGCTAGCGCATAGGCCTGAAACGTCGCCAGAATAACCGTGAAGTACCGGGTATACTGGTTAATCTTTTTGCGGCCCTGCTCACCTTCTTTTTTCAGCTGCTTGAGCGGCTCGTACATCGAGGCCATCAGCTGCACGATGATCGAGGCCGAGATATAGGGCATGATCCCGAGCGCAAAAATTCCCATCCGGGACAGCGCGCCGCCGGTGAACATCGACAGGATGCCGCCGATCCCGGTCTGGGCCTGTTCCATGAAGTTGCGCAAGGCACCTGCATCAATGCCAGGAACCGGGATAAAGGTGCCAAGCCGGTAGACCACCAACAGACCAATGGTGAACAGGATGCGGCTGCGCAGCTCGGTGGCTTTGCCAAAAGCCCCCCAGCTCATGTTTGCGGCCATTTGCTCTGCGGCTGATGCCATTTAGATGTCTCTTTTCATGTCAAACGCCGCCGAACGGTTTTCCCGGTCGGCAGCGCTAGGGAAACGCCAGAGTGATGTAGTCAGACCGGGGCCTGACTACAACCACTAATCGCGGTCACCGCTTGAGCAGTTATTCCGCAGCAACTGCCTTGGCCGGGCGGGTTTTGACACCTTTGGCACTGATCGGACGGGGCGAGTAGGTCACGGTGACGGTGCCGCCAGCCTTTTCAACCGCTTCAACTGCACCAGCCGATGCGCCGGTGCAGGTCAGAGTGATCTTGCTGGTGATCTCGCCCTTGGCCAGAACGCGCACGCCATCCAGCTTGCGCTTCATGACGCCAGCGGCAACCAGCGAATCTTCGGTCACGACCGCATCCAGCTTGCCCGCATCGATGAATTTCTGGATCAGGCCCAGATTGACAACGGCATAGTGAATCTGGTTGGGCTTGTTGAAACCACGCTTGGGCAGGCGCTGATACAGCGGCATCTGACCGCCTTCGTAGCCTTTGATCGCCACGCCGGACCGGGATTTCTGCCCCTTGATCCCGCGCCCAGCAGTCTTGCCCTTGCCCGAACCGGGGCCACGGGCGACGCGCTTGCGGCGATGGTTCGCGCCGGGATTGTCGTGAAGTTCATTCAGTTTCATGTCGCATGCTCCTATGCCGGAGGTGCCCCCGCTGCGACGGCGAAGGCAAACACGGCTGATGGTTGATTCTGTGGCGATAGGGGGCCACCGGGGGCGTATAGAGGGT
>JANOMH010000829.1:0-1509 GCA_031420215.1 Rhodobacterales bacterium
GGGTGGACGCCCCCCGGCCCGGCGCATGTCGGGCGCCTCGCGGCCATCATCGACGGCGATGACGGCATGCTGCCTGCGGCGGTGCGCGAGTTGGCGCACCTTCTGCTGGACCAGATCGCCGGGCTTGCCGGGAAGATCTCGGGCCTCGACACCGAACTGCGCAGGCGTGTGACCACCGACAATACAGCGCGACGGCTGACAACGATCCCGGGAGTAGGGGCGGTGACGGCGGCGGCGATCACCACCCTCGCGCCGCCGATGGAGACATTCTCGAAGCGGCGGGACTTCGCCGCCTGGGTCGGCCTCACGCCGCGACAACATTGAAGCGGCGGCAAGGACCGGTTGGGCCGAACCTCGACGATGGGCCAGCGCGACATCCGCCGACCGCTGATCGTCGGGGCCGTCGCAGTGGTGCGATGGGCCGCACGCAAGGGCGCGACCGAAGGCTCCTGGCTGGCGCGCAAGCCGAAGATGCTGGTCGTGGTGGCACTGGCCAACCGCATGGCACGCACAGCCTGGGCGATGCTGCGGAAGGGCGAGGATTTCAGGGATCCGGCGATGGCGGCCGCATAGCCCGCCGCCGTCGGGTTGTCGCCGGATGTGAGAGGGGGCGAGGGAACGTAAGGGCAGGCGGTCAAGAGACCGGGTCGGGCGAACCAGTATTCCGGACGGAGCGCCATCGAGCGCGGCTAAGCGAACTGGGCCTGACCAGCATATCTCCATACAGGCCCGCGGCGCATGACAGGTCGCATCTTCGAGGCCGGACACTCGACCGCACCTGATCACATGCCCGACCGTGGCCAGGATTCCACTTGCATCCACGGGGGCGTCCACACACGTCCGGTCTGACGGCGGTTAGCGGGCGTTCCATGGCAGAAGATCGTCGCTTCGGTTTATCTTGTGGTCCGGGATGCGGGCAAGCGTATCGGCGAGCCATGTTTGGGGATCGGCCCCGCTGAGCTTGGCGGTTTCGATCAGGGTGCAGGAAATGGCTGCGGATTTGCCGCCGGTTTGCGATCCGACGAAGAGGTAATTCTTTCGGTTCAACGCCAACACCCTTTTATTCTGCCCATGTCGGCGAGGAACGGGAAATCCACTATTGCTGGCATCCCTATTTTGGCCAGAATGTCATCGTGCGGCGGGTCGAGCGACGTGCCACTGGCCGGGTCCTCAGGGTGGAGGGTCCTTCTGGGGTCGTTGTCTCGATTCCGGGGTGGCTGGTGGACACCCATGTCTGCGCTGCACTGAAAACTGGCAATCCCCAGGTTGATCTTGCGGCGCTGGCAGATCTCAAGAGGCTGGTTACGCTGACAGCTCCTCCCTCAAACTCCCCAAGCGACGCTGGAATCGCAAGGGAGGAAGCTGATGAAGAAGCACAATGCGCCTGCGCCGACCTCGGGCAGGCAGATGAGCCTGATGTTCGAGCCAAACAGGCCGGACGGGATGGACAGCAGGGAACGGGCGGAGGCGACACTCACGCTCGCCCAGATTCTGATGCAGGCCGCCGGA
>JANOMH010000830.1:0-1611 GCA_031420215.1 Rhodobacterales bacterium
CGTATCCGGAATGGCAAAATCTGGACATTGCTGACGACGCTGAAAGAACTCAAAGGCCATGAGGAACACAAAGGCACCACCCGGCCCAAAGGTGTCGCACATAAAATCGAAAAAGGCCAGAAAACCTGGGCCGAATCCCGCGCTGCCGAAGCCGCCGATCTGGGCTATGCGACCCAGCCCGAAGTGGTGATCATCGGCGGCGGCCAGGGCGGCATCGCGCTGGGGGCGCGGCTGCGGCAACTGGGCGTGCCCACCATCATCATCGAGAAAAACCCCCGCGCCGGGGACAGCTGGCGCAACCGCTACAAATCGCTCTGCCTGCATGATCCGGTCTGGTACGACCACCTGCCCTACCTGCCCTTCCCCGCCAACTGGCCGGTCTACACGCCCAAGGACAAACTGGGCGACTGGCTGGAAATGTACACAAGCGTGATGGAGCTGAACTATTGGGGCAGCACCATTGCCAAATCCGCCAGTTATGACGGCACGCATTGGGCTGTGCAGGTGGAGCGCGATGGCAAGCCCGTCATCCTGCGCCCGAAACACCTGGTGCTTGCCACCGGCCTGTCGGCCATGCCGAACTGGCCCACCTTCCCCGGTCAGGACGTGTTCAAAGGCGAACAGCAGCATTCCAGCACCCACCCCGGCCCCGATGCCTATGCCGGCAAAAAGGTCGTGGTGATCGGATCGAACAACTCGGCCCACGACATCTGTGCGGCCTTGTGGGAGGGCGGGGCGGATGTGACCATGGTCCAACGGTCCTCCACGCTTGTCGTGCGGTCCGAAACATTGATGAAACACGCGACCGGGGTCTTGTATTCCGAAGAGGCGGTGGCCGCAGGCATGACCACTGACAAGGCCGACCTGACCTTTGCCTCGATCCCTTACAAATTACTGCCCGACTTCCAGAAGCCGATTTATGACACGATCAAGGCCGAGGATGCGGATTTTTACGCCGCGTTGGACAAGGCCGGGTTCATGCTGGACTGGGGCGACGACGATACCGGCCTGTTCATGAAATATCTGCGGCGCGGGTCGGGCTATTACATCGACGTGGGTGCCTGCCAGTTGGTGATGGACGGCAAGATCAAGCTGAAGTCCGGGTCGGACGTGGACCATCTGACGGCTGGTTCCGTCGTGCTGAAAAACGGCACCACCCTGCCCGCCGATCTGGTGGTCTATGCCACAGGCTATGGGTCGATGACCGGCTGGGCGGCGGAACTCATCAGCCAGGAGGTCGCGGACAAGGTCGGCAAATGCTGGGGACTTGGGTCTGCCACCACCAAAGACCCGGGCCCATGGGAGGGCGAAGAGCGCAATATGTGGAAACCTACGGCACAACCGGGGCTGTGGTTCCACGGCGGCAACCTGCACCAGTCGCGGCATTATTCGCAATTTCTGGCGCTGCAATTGCAGGCGCGGATGCTGGGGCTGGACACGCCGGTTTACGGCATGGGCAAGGTGCATCACCTGAAATGAACAGGCGCTGGTGTTTGCCACCTGACACAAGATTCCCAGTCTGCCTCCGGTGCGCACACGTTTGCTCGGGCGAAGGTCCTGGGTCGGCTATGCCGGACAGAGCGGACTTGAGCTAAGTTCCCGTCTGAGGGC
>JANOMH010000831.1:0-6780 GCA_031420215.1 Rhodobacterales bacterium
GTGTCCCGTCCGATCCAGTCGTGCCCGGGCCGTTCCAATGCGCCGACCAGATGGCATTTATCCGACGCCAGTATTGCCGCGATCAGGCTTTGCCCCATCCGGCCAGAGGCCCCTGTGACAACGATTCCCGGTGTGTGTGACATCTGCGCCTCCTGCTGACCCGGCGTCGGTTTAACCGCAGTGCCCGCCCTTGGCAAAGCCTCGCTTGATGTCGGGTGTGCCGCGCCGCAAAGCGTCGCTTGGCAAGTTGGTTACAAGGCCCTAAATGGACCCCATGGCAAAGAGCACATCATCCCGGTCATCGACCGCAAAACCCAAAGGTCCGTCGCAGCGCCAGTTGCGCGTCGGCGAATTGATCCGCCGGACGTTGTCAGAGGTTCTGGCCCGCGGCGAGGTGCATGACCCCGAGATGAACCGCATGTCGATTACCGTAGGCGAGGTCCGGGTGTCGCCGGATTTGCGCGTGGCCACCGCGTTTATCCTGCCCTTGGGCGGGATCGGCAAGGACGAGGCGCTGTCGGCCCTGCGCCGCAACCGATTCGCCCTGCGCCATCTGGTCGTGCATGGGATGAACATCAAATTCGCCCCTGAATTGCGGTTTGAGCTGGATGATACCTATGACCGGATGGAGGCCACCGCCCGGATGTTTGCCGATAAACATGTCCGTCAGGACTTAGACGATTGATCAAAGGACTGGCTTTGGTTTTTGGGCTGCTTGCCGGTCCGGCGCTGGCTGTGACCTGCGAAGATGTGGTCTTTGACGGGCAGAGTTTCACCACCTGCACCGTTGACCCCGCCAAAGAGCGGCTGGAGTTATTCTTGTTCGACGAAATGGGCACGCCCTATGGCGACTTCGCGGCGTTGGAACAGGCCTATGAGGGCAAGTCGGTTCCCTTTGCGATGAATGCGGGCATGTATCACGAGGATCGTTCGCCCGTGGGCTATTTCATGCAAGCCGGGGTCGAGCGTGCGCCGCTGTTGACCGGCCCAAGCGCTGGCAATTTCGGGATGCTGCCCAATGGCGTGCTCTGTATCCGGCCCGGTCAGGCCCGGGTGTTCGAGACGCTGGTATTCCAGCAGATGAGCAGCCTTTGCGATTTTGCCACCCACTCCGGCCCGATGCTGGTGATTGACGGGGCGCTGCATCCGCGGTTTCTGCCCGACAGCACATCCCGCTATGTGCGCAATGGGGTCGGCACGACCGATAGCGGCGACCGGGCCGTGTTTGCGATTTCGAACCAACCGGTGACGTTCTACGACTTCGCCCGGCTTTTCCGGGATGGGCTGGGGTTGCCGCTGGCGCTGTATTTCGACGGGAATGTGTCCCGCTTGCATGCCCCCGGTTTGGGCCGGTCGGACAGAGGCAGGGCGATGGGCCCCATTGTGGCGGTGATTGAATAATGGGCCGGATTAGAAAAGGTCGCGAAGTATCGGGCTGGCTGGTGGTGGACAAGCCCGCCGGGATCACCAGCAATGCCGTGGTCAACAAGGTGAAATGGGCGTTTGACGCCAAGAAAGCCGGTCATGCGGGCACCCTTGACCCCGAGGCGACGGGCGTTCTGGCCGTGGCTTTGGGCGAGGCGACAAAGACTGTCCCCTATATCACCGACGCGCTGAAAGCCTATGATTTCACAGTGCGGCTGGGGCAGGCCACCAATACCGACGATGCCGAGGGCGAGGTTATTGCCTCCAGCGATTTGCGCCCTGATGATGCGGCGATCAAGGCCGCCTTGGGCCAGTTTGTCGGCGACATCATGCAAATCCCGCCGCAGTTTTCGGCCGTGAAAATCGACGGCCAACGCGCCTATAAACTCGCCCGCGACGGCGAGGATTTCGAGATTGCGGCCCGCCCCCTGTGGGTCGAGGAATTGCTGATGACCGGCCGGCCCGATGCCGACCATGTGACCCTGGAAATGACCTGTGGCAAGGGCGGCTATGTGCGTGCCATTGCCCGCGATCTGGGGGCGGTGCTGGGCTGTTACGGGCATGTCACAACCCTGCGGCGGGTCTGGTCCGGTCCGTTCACCGCCGCACAGGGGGTCAGCATGGAAACGATTGAAAAACTGGCCAAATCGCCCGATCTGGACCAGTTTCTGCGCCCGCTTGAAGAGGGCTTGTTCGACCTGCCCGAAGTGACTTGCCCGGCTGATTCAGTGGCCAAACTGCGGCACGGCAATCCGGCGCTGGTGTTTCCGGGGACTGTCGAATTTGGCGACGAATGCTGGGCCAGCCATAACGGCCATGCCATAGCGGTGGGCCAATATCGCAGTGGGGAATTGCACCCAAGCCGGATATTTTTGCCGTAGCTGCCCGTCGCTCAGCGGCAGTAGAACATCATTAACCTTTTAGTGATTTTCCGCATCGGGCGCGGATGTATTCCTGTTATGTTCCCACAATAAGCCCACACAGCAGCGCAAAGCTGGACCGCCGCTCTGTTCCTAAGTGAAAGTTTGACCAATGCTTGCAATCCTTAGCCTTCTTGGCATTGCCCTTGCCGGGATGGCGCTGGTTCCAACCACTCATGCGGATCCGGTCGATCAGCCAAATCCGACTGAGTCGGATATTGACCAGCCCCTGCCCGTTGTGCCGCTGGATCAGGTCCTGTCCGGGACCGATGGCGCGGATGAAATCTATACCGGGGCGGCAGGTGATACGCTGCATGGCCTTGGCGGCGATGATATTCTGAATGGACAAGCCGGCGACGATATTGTCAGTGGCGGGGTCGGTAATGATGAGGTGATCGGTGAGGCGGGCAATGATCTGCTCACCGGTAATCCGGGCGACGACAGCCTGTTTGGGCATATCGGCGATGACACTTTGATTGGCGGCTTAGGGGATGATGCGCTGAACGGTGGCGATGGGGTGGACCAGTTGTTTGGCGGGGCGGGCGGCGACTCGTTGCTCGGGTCGTTTGGCGATGACCTGCTGGATGGTGGCGCGGGTCAGGACGTGCTGCATGGCGGCGACGGGAATGATGTATTGACCGGCGGGACCGACGATCTGCGCGATTACCTGAACGGTGGGGCCGGGGATGATGTGCTGACCGGTGGGGCCGATGACAACCTGAACGGCGGCGACGGGGCGGATCTGTTTGCGCTGGCCGCCGTGGCCCCCGGCAATCGCGCCGCCACGATCGAGGATTATGACGATCGCCAGGATTCGGTGGTGCTGTATTACAGCGGTGCGCCGCCGGAACTGAGCTATGAAGTCACCGACGATGGGGTCAGCCTGTTTGCCAATGGGGCCACTGTGGCGGAATTTCCGGGGCTGACCGGGTTTGATTTGCGGGCAGTGCAACTGATCGCGGCGTGACTGTGGATTCACCGCTTCCCTTTGCGTGGGATTTCATCTAAGCGCACGCATCCCCTCAGGGGATACACCTCCAAGGGCCTTGCTGGACGACATCCCGGCCTGCGCCATTCACACTTTTCCTAAAGGAGACCCCGATGTCGATTACGGCTGAAAACAAAGCTCAGGCGATCAAGGATTTCGCCACCAAAGCCGGTGACACCGGCTCGCCCGAAGTGCAGGTCGCGATCCTGTCCTCGCGCATTGCCACGCTGACCGAGCATTTCAAGACCCACAAGAAAGACAACCACGGCCGCCGCGGCCTGCTGGTCATGGTCGCCACCCGGCGCAAACTGCTGGACTATGTGAAGCGCAAGGACGAAGCCCGGTACAACACGCTGATCGAGCGGCTGGGGCTGCGGCGGTAAGCTATTTATTTTGGTTTGAGGAACGCCCGCGCCAGATGGTGCTGGCGTTTTGCGTTTCACTCCTCCAGCAGAGCCTGCCAATTTGAGCGCGAGTGGACGACCCGGATGACTTCGAGCTTGGTATCGTCGGCGGTGAAAATCACCAGATGTGACTTGTATCGATGCAACCGCACCGGCGGGTCTATGTTGCGCCTTTCGCTGGCAATCTGGGGATGATCTGCCAGTAGTGTCAGCAAGCGGTCCAATCCCATCAGATAGTCTTCGGCCTGCGCCACAGACCACCGTTCAACCGTATAGTCCCAGATGTGATCCCGGTCGCTGTCGGCCTGAGCGCTGAAAACGATCCGCCGCGTCACCGCGCCTTACGTTCGGCGATGTAGCTGGCCATGTCGTATGGGCGTCCCGGCCCGGACGCCAACCCTTCGTCCACCAGCGCCTGAATCTCGGCCAGCGCCTGCCCGCGTTCCTGATCGCGCCGGATCAGGTCGCGCATGTAGTCGCTGACATTGCTGTAACGCCCATCGTTTGTCTGCGCCTCGGCATAGGCTTTCATTTGGTCAGGGAGGGAGATGTTCATGGTTGCCATGGGTTGAGTGTGCTTGTGATGGCAAACTTTGTCAATTCCTTTGCAGACAGGGTGGTATCAATTGATGATGTCGCCCGTGATGGTCGCGAAGTGGCCTGGGGCTGCTGGACTACGTCAAGCGCAAGGACGAAGCCCGGTATAGTGCGCTGATCGAGCGGCTGGGGCTGCGGCGGTAAGCTGTTTGTTGGTAGGATGGTGGAGCGCTCGTCCCGAAGGGGGCGGGCGTTTTGCGTTTGGGGGGGTATGCCTTGGCCAAGACATTTTGGCGGATGTTCACTCTGACTGAACATTCTTATCAAGGGGGCCTGACGTAGTTATTCGCTTTCCTTAGTCACCTCGGCTTTTCGATTATCCCATTGATCTAATATTTTAGACTTAAGGTTCGACCTTAGAAGTGAAAGTTGGACCGCTCGAGGGGCAACTGTTTCTGCCGCAACTCTCGTTCCCAATTCTGCATCAACATCAGACCACCACGGCCCCTCAAGGTCGAGCAACGAGGTCTCTTGCTGATATCTTTCCTCCAGATTCGCCGCTAATCCGCGCTCATACTCTCGCCCAAGACTAAGCCAAGTATCAACGAATCCAACAACAGGAAGAACATGAAGTACAGCCTCACGCAAATATCGTTGGCGGACACTACTATTGTTGATGGTCAACTGTCCCAAAAATTCATAGTATCTATTTTTCAGATCATCTAGCAGATGATCCGCAACTGGTCCAGTTTTCCAATCTTTATACCACTTCTTAGAGCCGTCAACTAGGTATGTAATTATTTCCTTAAAGTCACCGTCGCCGTATCCGATGTATCCAAGCCCATCAAACCCAGTATCGTGGGGGGCGTTAACTTTTTCATAAGTCTCAAGTGTGAGGGAAGGAATGAGTATTCGGTCGATATAGTCCTTAAATTGCGAGGCCCAATTACTTGAGCTTCCGGCAATCAGTCCGTTATGCACGAACATTTGGATAACACCAACAACGTGCAGCCAGATATTTGGGTCGCGATAAGTACCGGCGTTGAAATTGGAAATCATATCAGTCAAGTCGTTGCTGAAATCGACAACTGAGCCGTCAGAGAAATCCCAACTATGAAAGTGCCAAAGGCGTTTCCAAGATGGCCAAGCTGCAATTCCAGCGACAGCATCTGCTCCTTCCAACTCATCATTAAACCACTTTTCGTCAATAATGCCAGTAGTAAGTATTGAAACCCACTGCTTAATAGTAACAACCGTTGATATGCCGTTGTTAATCTTATACTTCAAAACCACTCTCCGCTTGGGCGTTGGCGGTTCGTCATCGTTGAAGCTAAACTCAAAGAAGTGCCGAGCGCCATCATCTCCCTTCAGCAAATCTGATTGCAAGTCTGCTGGCTTGAGTGGATTCTCACCTTCATTAAGGTCGAGCTTGAATTCCATAAAGAATATGAATGCTTGATGGATGGTATCTTCAATTAGCTGGTTATTTGCGAGATATTCTTTCTTCATTGCCTCAATTAGAAAACCGAGATGCCAAATGAAGTTTCGCAAGGCTCTTAAATTCTGAAAACCAGACAAATTGTAAAGCTCAAGTATCAAACCTAGTTTCTGGTTAACAATCTCTCTCGCTGGTGGGCACTGCACCTCTGCAACAAACGCCCTCGCTGCAATCTGAATCTCAATAGGAAGCTGAAATGCTTGCCCTATTACTTTTTCCCGAAACTCGTGAAATTTATCAATATCGGACACCTTGCTAGTATTGGCAATAAGAAGGACTCTTGAATTTCCATGCTCAATTCTTCGATTTATCACTCCTAAGAATTCAGAAAGTGGAAAACTGCACCTTTCTAGATCGTCCACAACAATCAGTGAGTTGTCGAGCGTATCGTAGACTTTGTCCAACTGCGCCGCCGTCTTTTCGGCCAAGCTGCTCAAGTCGGCACCTCCGCTAAACCAACCACCCAACCCTACCGAAATCGTACCGGAGAAAACTGATGCGGCCATGCCAGCGCCTTGATGAAGTAATTTTCGCGCCTTCGACAGGCTTGCGTAATATAGTTCCCGCTCAAAGTCGCTCGCGCTGCCCAAACCGAACAAACTGATGTATATTCGTTTTCGCTTGGTGAATTCTTCGTCCTCCAAAAACTCATTTACAAAGTAAGTCTTTCCGCTTCCCCAGCGCCCCTCAATGAGCACAGCAAAATGTGGATTAGTCGTGGAATTCGCCCATCTCGCAATGAACTTTCTTACAGCGGATCTTGTGGTCATGGTTGCCTCTTCATCACCAATGAAACAGTTCATCGCCTAATTTGATGGCGAATTAAAGGACCATCTTGTCCGCACACAAACCCCACCCTTCCCTTCCCCCCCAACCTCGTGTAAGGCCCCCTCCATCTGTGACGCAGCGCCCTGACCCCGGCGCTGAGCGGAAGGATTGGGGTTGGCGGCAATGGGGCCGCGTACATGGGCCGCCGGAACGCCGGGGCGGGCCCTTTGAGGAAACGAA
>JANOMH010000832.1:0-2342 GCA_031420215.1 Rhodobacterales bacterium
GGCGATGGCAACGCCAATGCCAAAATCGCCGCCGTGCCTGCGGCGCTGCGCGACGATACCGGGCTGGCCTATGACCGGTTCAACCGGCTGGCGGATGCGGGCGATTATTCCGATGCCGTGGTGATTCTGATGGCGCGGTCGGTCAGTGCCGAAACCCTGGGCCAGCCGTTCCGCTGGGCCTCGTGGCGGGCCACTCTGGCGCGGTGGGCGCTGCGCGAGGGGCGGCCTGCGCAGGCTTATACTTTGGCCACCACTCATTTCCTGACGACGGGGGATTTTTACGCCGACCTGGAATGGGTCGCGGGTTACGTGTCACTGCGTTATCTGGACAATCCGGCGCAGGCGCTGATCCATTTCAATCATGTCGAACAATCCGTTACCGGCCCGGTGTCACTGGCCCGGGGCGGTTATTGGGTGGGCCGGGCGTACGAAGCCTTGGGCGACCCTGACAAAGCGGCGCAGGCCTTTGGCCGGGCCGCAGAAAACCAGACCGCATTTTACGGTTTGCTTGCGGCGGAACGGCTCGGGCTGCCGTTGGACCCGGCGATGACCGGGGCAGAGCAATTTCCCGACTGGCGGCAGGCCACGTTTCTGGACAGCGACCAGATGGAGGCGACGCTGCTGCTGATCGGCGCGGATGACCGGGGATCAGCGGTGCAATTCGTGGCCCAGTTCGGCAAGACATTGGACCGCACCGGGATTGGCCAGATGGGCGCGCTGCTGACCCAGATGAACGAGCCGTTTCTGACCGTCTTGTTGGGTAAAGCCGCCGTTGAACGCGGGATCATCCTGCCCGCTGTGACCTATCCGGTGCATCCTTTGGCGCAGACTGATCTGCCTGTCGCCCCGGAACTGGCCCTGTCCATCGCAAGGCGGGAAAGCGAGTTTAACTTTACCGTGGGCAGCCCCGTCGGGGCGCTGGGGCTGATGCAATTGATGCCCGACACAGCCCGAGAGGTCGCGGGCGAACTGGGTATCCCCTACAGCCGCGCCCGGCTGACCAGTGAGTGGGAGTATAATGCACAACTCGGGTCGCGCTATCTGGCCAATTTGCAGGGCAAGTTTGGCTATTCCCCGGTGCTGATTGCGGCGGGATATAATGCCGGGGCCAGCCGGCCACAGACCTGGATCAGCCAGCGCGGCGATCCGCGACTGGGTGAAGTGGATGTGGTGGACTGGATCGAGTTGATTCCGTTCACTGAAACCCGCAACTATGTGATGCGGGTCACCGAATCGATCCCGATCTATCAGGCCCGGCTGTCTGGTCAAACCGGGCCGATCCGGTTTTCGGCGCTGCTGCGCGGTGACAAGCCGCAACTGCGCCCCAGGGCCCGGCCCTCGCCAGCCGAACTGGCAGCCGCAACTGTTGTCCCTACGGCACCATTGCTGCGACCGATGGCCCGGCCTTAATCGGCATTGACCGCCGCCCGATGCTTTCGCACCTGTTCCCGCCACAAGGTAAACAACCCCGCCCCTACCACGATGGCCGCCCCGATCAGCACGTTGGTGTGCAGGGTTTCGCTGAAAACCAACAGGCCGATGGCCGATGCAAACACCAGTTGCAGATAGGCAAAGGGCTGCACCGCGCTCGCCTCGGCCACTTCATAGCATTTGATCAACAGCCAATGCGCAGAGGCCCCGAACACACACAGCAGCGCCATCCAGCCCCAGTCCGGGGCGGACATTGGTTCCCAGTTCCAAAGCCCCAGCGGGGTCAGGGCCAAGGCCCCCACCGTTCCGGTCCAGAAAAAGCTGGTCGCGGTTGTGTCGCGCCGCGCGGCATAGCGGGTAAGCAGGCCGTAAAGAGCAAACATCGTGGCCGAAGCCAGCGGGATTGCGGCGGCGGGGGAAAACACTGTCACACCTGGTTCCAAAATGATCAGCACACCGACAAAGCCGATGCCGATCGCAGTCCATCTGCGCCAGCCGACCTTTTCGCCCAGGATCGGACCGGACAGGGCGGCAATCAGCAGCGGGTAGCAGGTGAAAATCGCGTGGCTTTCGACCAGACCCAGCGCCACAAAGGCCGCGACCATGACGCAGATCTCTCCGGCCAACAACAGCCCCCGGACGGTTTGCAACACGGGTTGGGTTGTGCGGGCGGCGGCGCGGATCGACCCTGATTGCCGGGTGGCGATAGCGATCACAAAGGCCGCAAAGAACCAGTAGCGGATCATCACCACCATAAAGACATTGTAAGTCCCGGCCAAATGCCGTGACAATCCATCCTGCCCGGCAAAAATAATGGTGACGGCAATCATCAGCCAGATGCCAAGCCGGGTATCATTGCGCATCTAGTCAGGAATCCTTGCCGTGGTCATATGCCGCTTGCGCCCATAGCC